>JBKJSZ010000071.1:0-2851 GCA_046593675.1 Ferruginibacter sp. | reverse complement strand
TTTTCTTACCGGTCACTAATTTTTCCATGACAGAATCAAGACGTTTTTGACGGGTTTCCTGTTTTTTAGCGCTAGCCAGCCATTCTACATATTCGCGTTGGTTGGTAAATGAAAGGGTTTCAAAAAAATCTGCAGCAGGTTTATTGCTGATGAATAAATTACTGAGTTCTTCTGGCACACTCACACTTCTGTCTGAATAATTTACTCCTTCGGCAGGATTTGCTTTAGAGAAACCTGAACGATCTATATCTTCCGATTTTTTAAACCGTATGGCTGACCATACACTATCAATTGCAATTTCCGTTACACATTCATATCCTTCATTTTTTACAGCATTCCAGCTATAATCGCGACAAAGTTCGCTGTATATTTTAGAAGAAGTTTTAGGATACGCAACCCATAATTTAGCATCGGCATGTAATGCAGGAACTACATCTATGATAATACTGCTTAACTGTTTAATATTTACAGCGAATATCAGTGCAAAATCAATCTTTTTAATACGCAATAATGGTGTTACACTTTTTGCATAGTTTAATTTGGCAAAAGGTTTTTCTACTGATGAAGGTAAACCCTGTATCAAAAAATTTCGTTCGTCTTTAATCTGTAATTTTTCTAATACTGTGGGTAATGCCATATACTAAATTTTATTAGGAAATAAGAGGCAAAATTACTGATTATAGCTGAAATTCGGGGTATTTTTATAAAAAAAACCCCGCACGGGCAGGGTTTCTAAGTAAATATCATTACAATTTATTATCTACCTACAGGTTTATAATACTTAAGTGCCTCATTCATATAGCCTTGAATACGCTGAATACGTTTTTCATCAGATGGATGCGAAGATAAAAACTCAGGAGGTTTATTTCCACTTCCTGCGTTGGACATCCTTTGCCAAAAAGGTATGGCTTCTCTTGGATTATACCCAGCCATTGCGGCAAATATTAACCCATAATGATCGGCCTCTAATTCCTGATTTCTTGAATTTGGTAATAATACACCAACCTGCGCAGTAGGTCCAAAAATATTGTTGAAAATGGAATTTGCCTTTTGATTATTTTGGGTAAAAACGTTTCCGGCAACTTCTAATCCCTGCGCAAGAGCAACCTGGCTCATTCTTTCATTTCCATGATGTGCAACGGCATGAAGGATCTCATGTCCTAAAACAACAGCCAATGCAGCCTCATTTTGTGAAATAGGTAATAGTCCGGTATATACTACCACTTTTCCACCGGGCATACACCATGCATTAACGGCAGGATCATCTACTAAATTAAATTCCCATTTATAACCATTGAGTTCAGCGGCCTGACCCTTGCTTTTATAATAAGACGTTATAGCCGTGGCAATTCGTGAGCCTACTCTTTTTACCATGTCTGCATCGCGGTTATTGCTGTTGCTCACCACTTTATTCTGACTTAAAAAAGATTGATATTGTGAAACAGCTTCCTGTTGTAATGTAGATTCAGGAAAAAGATTCAATTGTTTCCTTCCTGTTACGGAATTGGTAGTACAGGAAAATGCAAAGGGAATTATAAGGACTAATAAGGATAGCTTCTTCATTGTATATGATTTGCATACCTAAAACAATTGCTGTACCAATAAAATAAAAGAAAATCACATAGTTAAGGACGCTTACGATCCTTGCGTCGGTCACGGTGTTTTAATATAGGAATTCTACTTTCCACACCTTTTAATAAACGACCAATATTTTTCTGATGGGTAAAAATAACCAGGCAAGCAACTAATAAAGCAAATATTCTGTACATCATTTCATGTTCATTCCATATCCATAACACAGAAATAGGCAACATAATGGAAGCCAATATGGAACTTAAAGAAACATATCTTGTAAGGAAAAGAACAACAAGAAAAACCGCCACACAACTCCCTGCTACAACAGGTTGAACGGCTATTATCATTCCGAATAAAGTAGCCACACCTTTTCCACCTTTAAAATTTGCAAACAATGGAAATATATGTCCCATTACGGCAGACAGACCTAGTCCTATCATAAAATTGGTTCGGTCTAATTCGTGGTGGAAATAAAATGGAATAAATGTAAAAAGTAAGGTGGCAGCAATACCTTTTGCAATATCACAAACCATTACTATGGTTCCGTATTTTGAGCCTAAAACCCTAAAAGTATTGGTGGCGCCCATATTTCCACTACCGTAATCTCTGATGTCGATTCCAAAAAATTGTCTGCTGATTATTAAAGCTGTAGGTATTGATCCAATAAGATATGCTAATGTGATAAGTGCCAGTTCTTTCATCGATTAAAGGAATTGATAACTCAAATTTAAGGAAAAATGCATTACGAATAAGTGATTATGCACCACGAATTGCTTTTACTACAATCCAGTTATTTTGATTTTCAATATTAATATTTATAAATTCATGTGATTGCATAGCGGAAAGAATAACAGGTGAATCTTCCATCAGCATACCACTCAATAATATAATTCCACCTGGTTTTAAACATTGTTTCATTTTGGGTAAATGGGTAAGAATTATATTAAGGTTAATGTTGGCAATAAGAATATCAACTATTGTTGGTGCGGTAATTTCTTCCGCTAATACTAAATCAATTTTTTTGCAACCATTCACTTCAATATTTTCATTGGCATTATTAATACTCCATTCATCATTATCAATTGCAAGAATAGATGATGCGCCAGATCTCTCTGCAAGAATAGCCAAGATGCCGGTTCCCGTTCCAAAATCAATTACCGATTTATTTTGAAAATCAATATCCTTCATTTTTCTTACTACAGAAGAAGTTGTATCATGATGACCCGTTCCGAAACTCATTTTAGGCGTGATAATTATTTCCTGTTCTGCATCTTTA
>JBKJSZ010000014.1:0-6282 GCA_046593675.1 Ferruginibacter sp. | reverse complement strand
ACGAACTGGCTCCCTTTTCTCAATTCTTTTTTAAATATACAAAGCAATGATTTTTTATCAGGTGATGAAATTTTAGTGTTGGGTCATTTTGATTTTGGAGATATTAAATACCTGATTGAAAATACGGCATATAACCAGGATGAATTATTGGATGCTTACCGTCATGCAGTAAATACGATAGATGATGAAGTGGAAAATATTATAAAGGTTATTGCTGCGGCTAATAAAATTCCCATCATCATTGGTGGCGGTCATAACAATGCATATCCTGTTATAAAAGGCGTGGCAAAAGGATTGCACAAAGCCGAACGTACACAATTGGCACAAATAAACTGTATTAATGTAGATGCTCATGCCGATTATAAAACTATGGAAGGCCGTCATAGCGGCAATGCCTTCCGTTATGCAGAGAATGATGGATATCTTGGGAAATACAGCATCATCGGATTGCATGAAAATTATATTCAGCAAAATGTTTTGATGGATCTGCACCAGAATCCATTTATACAATATACCAGTTTTGAAGATATTTTTTTACGTGAAAAAAAGAATTTTACGCAGGCCATATTTCAGGCTATCACTTTTACAGAAGATAGTTATACAGGCATTGAATTAGATTTGGATTCTGTAGAAGATGCGCTTACCAGTGCTTGTACACCAAGTGGAATTTCCAGTTTACAGGCAAGACAATATGTTCATTTTGCTGCTTCAAATGCTAAGGTGGCCTATCTCCATATTTCTGAAGGAGCTTGTCAGCTAGGCAGTGGTGAAAAAGATGAGAGCACCGGAAAACTGATCAGTTTTTTAATTACAGATTTTATTAAAGCGCATGCAGAAACAGTGCAACTCCGTAATAATATTCGTTTTGAAAGTGCTGTAGGTTTATGATCTACCCTATAAAATCCAAAATTATTATTTACAAACATCCCAGCCTTCCTCCATCAACCGGTAAATTAATTCCATTAATATATGCGGCTGCAGGACTGCATAAAAACGCCACGGCAGCTCCGAATTCTTCCGGCTGCCCGATTCTTTTTGCCGGTATTTCCGCAACTAATTCCTGCATAACTTCTTCAGCTGTTTTACCCGAATCCGCCGATTTTTTATTGATTACATAATCCGCACGAACCGTTTTAGTAAATCCTGGTAAAACATTATTTACGGTAATACCAAATTGACCTACTTCCGTTGCTAAAGTTTTACTCCAGTTGGCAACTGCTGCACGTATAGTATTGCTAACGCCCAATCCGGGTATCGGTTGTTTTACAGAAGTAGAAATGATATTAATAATCCTGCCAAAACCTGCAGCTTTCATCCCGGGAATCAATGCCGTTGCTAATGTATGATTGCACAATACATGATTATTAAATGCCTGTACAAATTCCGGTAATTGAGCATTTAAAACTGTTCCGCCTGCAGGTCCACCGGAATTATTGATCAGGATATGCGCAGTTTTACCTGTCTCAATATATGTATGTATGGAATCAGCCACATTTTGCACATCGTTAAAATCGGCAATAATATAACTGTGTTTTTGATCGTTCGATGAATCTAATTTTTGTATGGCTTCCTTCAATTTTTCTTCATTTCTTGCCATCAATACGATGGTTGCGCCCAATAACGAAAGTTCATATGCACTCGCCCAACCTAATCCTTGTGTACTTCCGCAAACAACCGCAGTTCTATTTTGGAGATCTAAATTCATTTTTACGATTTGCCGTAAAAATAACAAATCAACCATGAATTTGATATCTTGATTTAAAGCGCATAATTATACAGAGATTTGAACACGGTCTTCCATATCAGGCATTAACTCGAAGAATGAATTTTATTTAAAAAATTTATCTCCAGGAATTATATGATAAAAAGATTGTTGCTTAAAAATCAAAAGTTATTTAATATGTTTTTTTGCAAAATTTAAAACCCTTAATGACAAAATTTTTTGAAGTAACAGCCATGATTTCGAATGGTTGATTTTTAATTTGCACGGGTGTGGAAAACACCGGTAAGATAAATCCATCTATTCATTTATATTCGCAGCGCCGGTAACTGCTGTGATTGAATGGTTTTTTGCAACCAGATGTAGGGCACTTTTTTCCAAATCCTGCTATCAGCATCGCCTAAAAGCCGGTAAATAATATGGCTGAAAAAAATTTATCTGAATATACCGAAGATAGTATCAGGAGCCTCGACTGGAAGGAACATATTCGCCTGCGTCCTGGTATGTACATTGGTAAACTCGGCGACGGAAGTAGTGCGGATGATGGTATTTATGTGCTTTTAAAAGAGGTGATTGATAACTGTATCGATGAACATACCATGGGATATGGTAAACATGTGGATGTGGAAATAAAGGAAAAGATTATTACGGTCAGAGATTTTGGCCGTGGTATTCCTCTTGGAAAAGTAGTGGATGTGGTAAGCAAAATAAATACAGGCGCTAAATACGACAGCAAAGCCTTTCAGAAAAGTGTGGGATTGAATGGTGTGGGCACAAAAGCGGTGAACGCATTAAGCAATTATTTTAAAGTTACTTCATACCGAGACGGAAAAGAAAAAACGGCAGAATTTGAAAAAGGAGAATTAAAAAAAGAGCATAAAGAAGTTGCCACAAAAGAAGATAACGGCACATTTGTAACATTCATTCCGGATGAATCTATCTTCAAAAATTTTCATTTTGTTACAGAATATTTAGAAAATCAATTCTGGAATTACTGTTACCTAAATGCAGGTTTGGTGATGAACCTGAATGGTAAAAGATTTATCAGCAAAAATGGTTTACTGGATTTACTTCAACGCAAAACTAATGAAGATGAAATCCGTTATCCCATCATTCATTTAAAAGGAGAAGATATTGAAGTTGCACTTACGCACGAAACCAGTTATGGAGAAGAATATTACAGTTTTGTAAACGGTCAGTTTACTACACAGGGCGGAACGCACCTCGCCGCTTTCAGAGAAGGTTATGTAAAAACGATCCGTGATTTTTATAAAAAAGATTATGACGCTTCAGATATCAGAGGAAGTATCTGCGCCGCTATTTCGGTTCGGGTTCAGGAACCTGTTTTTGAAAGCCAGACTAAAACGAAACTCGGTTCACAAAATGTTTCTGATGGTGGTCCGAGCATGAAATCTTTCATTGGCGATTTCCTGGGAAAAGAATTAAATAATTTTCTGCATAGAAATCCTTCTACTTCCGATGCTTTGAAAAAAAGGATTGAACAGAATGAAAGAGAAAAAAAAGAGTTAGCGGGAATAAAAAAACTGGCTAATGAAAGGGCAAAAAAAGCCAATCTCCATAATAAAAAATTACGGGATTGTAAATTTCATTATAATGATGATGCTACCGGAAAAGATAAAGATACAGTAATTGAAAAGCAGAAAGAAAGTACGATTTTTATTACGGAAGGAGATAGTGCCAGCGGTTCTATTACCAAAGCAAGAAGCGTAAATACACAGGCGGTTTTTAGTCTCCGAGGAAAACCTTTGAATTGCTACGGACTTACAAAAAAGATTGTATATGAAAATGAAGAATTCAATCTTTTACAACATGCTTTAAATATTGAAGAAGGATATGAAGGATTACGTTATAATAATATCATCATTGCAACCGATGCCGATGTTGACGGATTGCATATCCGTTTGTTATTGATGACATTTTTCCTGCAGTTTTTCCCGGATCTTGTAAAGAACGGACATGTGCATGTTTTACAAACTCCATTGTTTCGTGTTCGAAATAAACAGGAAACTATTTATTGTTATGATGAATCAGAAAAGCAAAAAGCAGTTTTTAAACTGGGTAACAAACCCGAGATCACTCGCTTCAAAGGATTAGGGGAAATCAGTCCTGATGAATTTGCCCGGTTTATAAATGCCGACATGAAAAAAGATCCGGTAATATTGGAACAAGGAGAACATGTACAGCAATTACTGGAATATTATATGGGAAAAAATACACCACAACGCCAGGATTTTATAATAGATAACCTGAGAGTGGAGTCAGATATCCTGGAAACAATTTAATAAACATACCATGATTCATATAGTTTTTAATGAACCGGATGTGGCTGTTTTAAAAGCTGCCATAGAACTGGACACAACGATGGCGGGAGAAATCATTTTAATAAAAGATGATTATGCTGTTGGCCCCATTGCAAACTTGTATTCGGGAGAAGGAAAACTAGCCAGATATGACTGGTGGCGTGAAGTGCTGGAAGGTGGTGATTATGCTTCTTTAATTGATACGGATATTGATGATTATAAAACCATCGCCCAGGTTGCAGAAACATTACGCAATGATGAAAAAGAAATAGTTTGGATTTGGGCAGCACAAAATAAACATGATGTGTGTGGCTATTACTGGATATTACATTTCCTGAAAGAATTTCAGGGAAAAATATTTATTCTATATCTGAATAACCTTCCTTTCATCAATGAAAAAGGTGGAATATTTTATCCGGAATGGTTAAGTGAAATTCCTGCTAAAGAATTTTTAAAAGCAAAAAAATTAGCAAGGGAAATTACACCGAGTGAATTTGAAGTGGATCCGGATGAATGGACAAAACTCGTGAATGAAGAAAAAGGCGTTCGCTTACTGGAAGGTGGAAAGAAATTAATGCAGGTTGATTATTCATTTTATGATAATGAGTTAAAGAAATTTATTAGCGGAGACTGGCAAAAAGGTTCGAAACTTATTCATCAGTATTTATCAAAAGCAAAACATACAACAGGTGATGCTTTTTTATTATGGCGATTGAAACAAATGATAGCCACAAACCAGTATGATGTTCAGGGAAAAATAGGAACTATGAAGGAATTCGAAATCAAACAAAAAACAGCAATAACAGAAGCATCTGCATAAAAATGTCTAAACAAAAAAAAGAAGAATATACGCACAGTGATTCAGGCATCAGTGGACAATACAAAAGCTGGTTTCTGGATTATGCCAGTTATGTGATTTTGGAAAGAGCGGTTCCCGCATTGGAAGATGGATTGAAACCTGTACAACGCCGGATACTCCATGCTATGAAAGAAATGGATGACGGCCGATACAATAAAGTAGCCAATATCATTGGGCAAAGTATGCAATATCATCCACATGGTGATGCAAGCATTGCAGATGCAATCGTTAACCTCGGGCAAAAAGATCTTTTAATTGATACGCAGGGAAACTGGGGCGATGTACGAACCGGCGATGATGCTGCCGCGGCAAGATATATTGAAGCAAGACTTAGCAAATTTGCACTCGAAGTTGCATTCAATGCTAAAACAACCAACTGGCAATTAAGTTATGATGGCCGTAAAAACGAACCGGTAACATTGCCCATGAAATTTCCTTTACTGCTTGCACAAGGTGCAGAAGGAATTGCTGTTGGTTTATCCACTAAAATATTACCACATAACTTTTGCGAACTGATTGAAGCTTCTATAAAATATTTAAGAGGTAAAAAGTTTGAAATTTTTCCTGATTTCCAAACTGGTGGAACTATAGATGTTTCCAATTATAATGAAGGAAAGCGTGGTGGTAAAGTGCGGGTGCGTGCAACCATAGAGGAGCAGGATAAAAAAACGCTGATCATAAAAAGTGTTCCCTACGGCGTAACTACCAGCCAGTTGATGGACAGTATTGTAAAAGCAAATGATCAGGGAAAAATTAAAATCAAAAAAGTAACGGATCATACGGCTGCCGAAGTTGAAATTTTTATCGAATTGGCACAAGGCGTTTCGCCGGATATTACTATTGATGCACTGTATGCATTTACAGATTGCGAGGTGGGCATATCACCAAATGTATGTGTGATTGCAGATGATAAACCGGTATTCATCGGCGTAAATGAATTATTAAAAGGTGCTACAGATAATACACGCGAATTACTGAAGCGGGAACTTGAAATTAAAATGGCAGAATTGCAGGAGAAATGGCATTATACTTCTCTTGAAAAAATATTCTTTGAAGAAAAAATTTATAAGGAATTAGAAAAGAAACATGAAACGTGGGAGAAGGTTATTATAGCCATAGACAAAGCTTTTTTACCGTTCATTAAAAAATTAAAGCGTGACATTACAAAAGATGATATTTTAAAACTCACAGAAAAACCGGTTAGAAGAATTTACAGGTTAGATATTGATGAACTCAATGATCAGATCAAAAAATTGGAAGTAGAAATTAAGCAGGTGAAAAATGACCTGGCAAATCTTACTGATTTTGCAGTTTCCTATTATGAAAACTTATTAAAAAAGTATGGTGCAGGTAGAAAACGCAAAACAGAGATCCGTCAGTTC
>JBKJSZ010000342.1:0-10387 GCA_046593675.1 Ferruginibacter sp. | reverse complement strand
ATTCAATGTTTTCCACAGAAGATCCTTCAGATCTGTTAAGCCGTAATTGGTAATGGAAGAAATAAATATATGCGCAATGTCCTGCGCTAGTTCTTTTCCAATCTCTTCTTTTAATTCTTCATCCAGCATATCTGTTTTGCTGATAGCAATTACGAAATCTTTTTGCAGCATATCCGGATTGTATTGTTCCAGTTCGCTCTTTAAAATTTCGAATTCTTTTTTATGATCTTTACTGTCGGCCGGAATTAAAAATAATAAAATGGAATTGCGTTCGATATGCCGTAAAAAGCGATGGCCTAAACCCTTTCCTTCCGCAGCACCTTCAATTATTCCCGGAAGATCGGCTATACAAAAACTTTTTCCATCACGATATTCCACCATTCCTAATTGCGGAACAAGTGTAGTGAAAGCATAATCCGCAATTTTTGGAGTAGCTGCGGTGATGCTGCTCAATAAAGTTGATTTACCTGCATTCGGAAATCCAACCAGACCAACATCTGCCAATACTTTTAACTCAAGTACTTTTATTCCTTCTACACCTTCTTCACCTGGTTGTGCATATTGTGGCGCCTGGTTGGTTGATGTTTTAAAATGTGAATTTCCTAAACCACCACGACCACCTTTCAGCCATATAACTTCCTGACCATCTTCTAAAATTTCTGCTTCTGTTTCACCGGTTTCATCATTTTTTGCAACGGTACCTAAAGGAACTTCAATAATAATATCTTTTCCTGTTTTTCCGGAAGAATTATTTCCACTTCCATTTTCACCATCTTCTGCGAGCACATTTTTAAAATAACGAAGATGTAATAAAGTCCATAATTGCGAGTTTCCCCGTAGAATGATATGAGCACCACGACCGCCATCGCCACCATCTGGCCCGCCCATAGCGGTTAATTTATTTCTCATGAAATGCTTGCTACCGGCACCGCCATGACCACTTTTACAAAAGACCTTGATCTGGTCAACAAAATTTGAACGTTCCATTATGGTAAAGGTCTGTAAAAAAAATTAAGCGAAAAATCTGAAGATTAACCAGTTGATTATGAAGATTTCCAGGTTTTGTATGAATGGTCTTCAGGATTATTATACCATTCCGGTATTTCAGTTAGCGGTTCGCATTGGGTAAATGATTGTTGCATGTAAGAGGGAAGTGATTGATACAATTTTGTTCCTTCTGTTTTCCAGGCAATCATTTCGTCACTCACTTCCCTGATCACCCTGGCAGGATTGCCAACGATAAGGCTTCTTTTTAGAAAACGTTCTTTATTTTTTATAAAACTTAGAGCACCTACAATACATTCTTCACCTATTTCCACATCATCCATGATAACCGCATTCATTCCGATCAAAGAATTTTTTCCAATGATGGCTCCATGAATGATGGCACCATGCCCGATGTGTGCAGCTTCCTGCAAAATAGTTTTCGTTCCCGGAAACATATGTATCGTACAATTTTCCTGCACATTACATCCATCTTCAATAACAATTTGTCCCCAGTCGCCACGTATTGCCGCAAAAGGACCCACATACACATTTTTTCCAATGATAACGTTGCCGGTAACAGCTGCCTGTGGATGAATGAATGATGAAGGATGCACAACAGGAATAAATTCTTTGAACTGATAGATCATAATTAAATTAATGTCTTTCCTGTTCTGTAACAGGTTCCTTTAAAAAATGCAACGGTATGCTCATGTTGATTCGTAACCGTTATATGATATAATCCGGTACTTCTGCCATTGTGAATTTCTTTTGCTTCAGCAAGGAGTACATCACCCACATGAACCGGTTTTAGAAAATTGATGGCTGTATCTAATGCCACCGATAAATTATTCCGGTTGTTGCATGCAAAGGCAAAGGCACTGTCTGATAAGGAAAATGCTACGCCTCCGTGTACTATACCAAAACCGTTGATCATTTCTTCCCGAACAATCATTTTAATTTTGCTATATCCTTCTTTTATTTCCAATACTTCTATACCTAACCAACGGCTGAAAAGATCATGTTGCATCATATGATCCACCACTGCCGAAGAAGATTTATTTTCCATGAAATTCCGGTTTACGTTTTTCAATGAATGCTTTTATACCTTCCTTATAATCATCGGTATGCCCGGCTTTATATTGTAAAGTATCTTCCAGTTGTAATTGTTCTTCCAATGAATGATTAGCAGAAGCCTGCAATGCCTGTTTGGTATAAGCAAGACCTTGTGTAGGCATAGAGGCTAATGTAATGGCAATTTTTTTTGATTCGGATTCAAATGTTTCATCGGAAAAAGTTTTATAAATCATTCCCATATTTTCCGCTTCTGTTGCATGTACTTTATCGCCTAACATCATCAATGCAGTAGCTTTTTGCAAACCAATTAAACGGGGAAGAAAAAAAGTTCCGCCACTATCCGGTATTAAACCAATTTTTGAAAAAGCCTGTATGAAAGAAGATGAAGCGGTAGCAACAACTATATCACAACATAAGGCAATGTTGGCCCCGGCACCTGCAGCCACACCATTAACAGCGCATACAACAGGCAATGGCAGGTTATATATCTTAGTGATTACAGGATTAAAATGTTCCGATAATATTTTATCGAATGTTGCAGGATTTTCCCCCGTTAATTCGCTGATGTCCTGGCCCGCACAAAATGCTTTTCCATTACCAGATAAATACACAGCGCGTACATTTTTATCTGATGCACACGCATCTAAATGTTGCTGAAGTTCAAATGCCATTGCCCTGTTAAATGAATTGAATTTTTCGGGACGATTCAGATAGATATACGCAACCTGATCTTTCACCTGATATGTTACCAGTTCCATAAATTTATTTAGGAAGGAAAGTTACAAAAATATATTTCCCTTAATGACATTTGAACAGATCGAAACATTCTTTGCAATCATTACATTGATATAATGCTTTGCAGGCTGTTGATCCGAAATGACTGATCATGTTTGTGTGTGAAGAATGGCATTGTGGACATTTAAGCACCGAATGTATTTCTGAGTATAAAGGGGGTGGGGCAATACCATATTTATTTAATTTTTCTTTACCTGAAGCTGTCATCCAATCGGTAGTCCAGGCTGGCGAAAGCACCATAGTAATAGTTGGTTGAAATCCTCTGGATAACAATTCCATTTTTATGTGCATGCTGATCATATCCATAGCCGGGCAACCACTATAGGTTGGCGTGATGGCTACGTTAACATTATTTCCATCCTTAATGATGCTGCGCACAATTCCCAGATCAACAATAGAAATAACTGGAATTTCCGGATCAGGAATTGTATCCATTAATTTCCATAATCCTTCCACATCTGTAATTGTATCGTTAATAGTTTCAACCATTACCATTCTGCATTGGGATATGTTCTCTGGAGATATTGTAGGTCTGTTAATAAAAAACCAAGATGTTCTGTATGTATTCCATTTTTACCACCGCTCTGCATGAAGCTATTTTCAGGAACTGATAATGTTGCTTCTTCAAAAAGGTTGTTCACTGACTGCAACCATTTTTCTTTTATAACCGCAAGGTCAACAAAAGTTTCATAGGAAGCAGGCATAAACATTTCTCCGGTATACATCCAGATGGCATCAATGGCATTGTTCATACGCATATGACTTTCTTCTGTTCCATCTCCAAGACGTATAACCCATTCCCGGCTCCACTTTATATGATAAGTGATTTCTTTTAGAGATTTAACCGCAATGGCGGCAATACGTTCATCTGTACTTTTTGCCAACGCTTCATATAAATAAAACTGGAACTGGCTGAAGAAGTATTGTTTTAAAACAGACTGTCCCCAATCACCATTCGGTTGCTCTACTAACAAACAATTTTTAAATTCATGTTCTATGCGTAAATACGCAAGCGTGTCTTCGGTTACGTTTGATTCTCCCGATTCTTCATTCATGCGTTCTGCTGCGTATTGATACAACAAACGAGATTGTCCCAGAATATCAAGCGTAATATTGGTAATGGCTATATCCTGTTCGAGGATAGGACCGTGACCGCACCAATCACCATTGCGTTGTGCAAGAATGAGGTTGTTGTCGGCTAAATGTAAGATATATGAAATAGGAAATTGCATAGTTTTATTACATATGTTTTACTTCATCAGGCAAATCGTAAAATGTAGGATGCCTGTAAATTTTATCTTCCGCCGGATCAAAAAATGAGGCTGCTTCATCAGGATTTGTTGCATGAATGTGTTTACTTTCTACAGCCCAGATACTCACACCTTCCTGTCTGCGTGTATATACATCACGGGCGTTCTCAATCGCCATCGCAGCATCTGCAGCACGCAGGCTTCCGGCATGTTTATGATCAAGACCTTGTTTACTGCGAATGAAAATTTCCCATAACGGCCAGCTCTGTGCATCTTTTTTAGATTCAGAAAATTGACCGCCTTTATCTTCAGGAATATCACCGTAATAATATTTTTGAATAAAGTTTTTCATAAAGATTTATGCTACTTTTTTTTCTGATTTATTTTTCTTTTCTGCATAAGCCATGGCTGCTTCCCGAACCCACATTCCTTCTTCATGTGCTTTATTTCTTGCTATCAATCTTTGTTTATTACAAGGACCGTTACCTTTAACCACATTCCAGAATTCTTCCCAGTTTATTTCTCCGAAATCATAATGTTTTCTTTCGGCATTCCATGTAAGATCTTTATCAGGTAAGGTCATACCTAACAGTTTTATTTGTTCGGCGATCATATCTACAAATTGCTGACGAAGTTCATCATTGGTTTTGCGTTTGATTTTCCATTTCATACTCTGATCACTGTTTGTACTTTCACTGTCTTTAGGTCCAAACATCATTAAGCTAGGCCACCACCATCTGTTGATAGCATCCTGGCACATTGCCTTTTGTTCTGCTGTTCCTTTGCTAAGCACAATCAAACTTTCAAATCCCTGGCGTTGATGAAAACTTTCTTCTTTACAGATACGCACCATCGCTCTGGCATATGGTCCGTAAGATGTGCGGCAAAGCATTACCTGATTTAATATGGCGGCACCGTCAACTAACCATCCAACGGCTCCCATATCTGCCCACGTAAGCGTTGGATAATTAAAGATGGAAGAATATTTTGCTTTTCCGCTATTCAGATCTGCTACCATCTGATCGCGGCTGGTGCCTAATGTTTCTGCAGAAGAATATAAATAAAGTCCATGACCCGCTTCGTCCTGAACTTTTGCAATTAAAATAGCTTTGCGCTTTAAAGAAGGTGCACGGCTGATCCAGTTTCCTTCCGGTAACATACCTACGATCTCACTATGTGCATGCTGACTTATCTGGCGAAGATTTGTTTTACGATACGCATCCGGCATCCAGTCACGTGGTTCAATTTTAATTTCATTATCAATTTTCTGTTGAAATATTTTCTCCAGATTATGTAATTCCATAAAGAAGGTTTAATAATTAAAGGTAATAATAAAAACTAACAATCGTTAGTTAATTGTTCTTTTATTTTAACGTA
Source organism: Ferruginibacter sp. (assembly GCA_046593675.1). Lineage (GTDB taxonomy): Bacteria > Bacteroidota > Bacteroidia > Chitinophagales > Chitinophagaceae > Ferruginibacter. Next base: position 4,904 of record JBKJSZ010000342.1, on the reverse strand, counting down.
CATCAAAATCAATCACTACTTTTTCTGATCTCGGATGAGACTGGCAGGTCAATATAAAACCTTCCGCCACTTCTTCCTCTTCCAACGCATAATTCACCGTCATTTCCACCTTGCCTTCCACCAGTTTTGCACGGCAACTGCAACAAACACCACCTTTACACGCATAGGGCAGATCTGCTCCTTTTTTCAATGCGGCATCCAGTACAGAATCCCCGGAATATTGTAATGGAAATTCCATAGAACGACCATCTAATCGTATGGTAATCCTGCTTTCAATGCTTGTGTTTATTTCTGCAGCTACATCTGATACAGCAACGGTTTTTTGTCCAGGTGTGGTAAATAATTCAAAATGTATTTTGGATTTATCAAGCCCTTTTTTTTCTAAAAAATCTGCCGAAGAAAATATCATCTGTTCAGGTCCGCATAAATAAACATCCTCAAAATTTTGGAAGCGTACAACAGATTCGAGTGATTGTAATTTTTCTGCATCAATGCGCCCATAATTTACCGGTGCATCTGTAAGTTCCCTGCTCAATACATGGATCAATGTAAAGCGGTCAAGATATTTATTTTTTATCCCTTCCAGTACTTCAAAAAAGATAATAGAAGATCGGGAACGGTTTCCATAAATCAGTGTAAAATTACTTGTTGGTTGTGTATGTAAAGTATGTTTGATGATGGATATGACCGGCGTAATTCCACTTCCTGCGGCTATAGCCAGGTAATTGGCATGGGTAGTTCCGGAATCTCTCGAATAAAATTTTCCGGTTGGAGGCAATACATCAAGTTGGTCGCCATTTTTTAAATTATCATTAGCATATACAGAAAATAATCCTCCATCTATTTTTTTCACGGCAATACGTAATTCATTTTCATGCGGAGCTGCACAAATGGAGTAGGATCTTCGGATCTCTGTACCATCAATATGGGTTTTTACCGTAACATTTTGTCCTTCTCTATACAGGAAGGTGTTTTGCAAAGTATCAGGTATATCAAATGTGATAGATACACTGTCATTAGTTTCTCTTTGTATTTTTTTTACTCGTAAAGGGTGAAAATGAACAGCCATATTATTTTATTATTCCAGTTAGTAAATGTTGAATCATGTGGTCTTCCAGTTCATCTGCTGAAAGATTATTTTTATGGCGATGCCAGATTTCTAATCCACGAACGGCTGATAAAATGGTAAGCACCGTTACATAAGGATTTATTTTTTTGAATTCTTTTTTCTGAATGCCTTCTTCAATCAATTGGATCAATTTCGTTTCATAATTTTTTCGTTGATTGATGAACTCAGTAAGGAATGGATCTTTTAATTGTTTCCATTCATGGTTCAACACAAAAACTGCATCATAATTATCGATCATCAGATTAATATGAAAATGAATGATCTCGCGGAGTTTAACCACCATTTTATTTTTTGATGACAGCACATTTTCTAAATGCGTTTGATATTCTCCTGCAATGGAGAAACATATTTCATTCAATAGTTCACTTTTTGAACCAATGTGATTATATAAACTGGGCGCTTCCACACCCATGTTTTCTGCGAGTTCCCGCATAGAAGTGCTGCTATATCCTTTTTTACGGAACAATGCTGCAGCTTTCCGCGTGATCAACTCTTTCCTTGTTCCATTTCTTAAAGGCTTAATTTTACTCACACTTGCAAAACTAACAGTTATTAGTTTTAAAAGAATTTAATCGCGGTTATTTTTAGTTCAATTAATTTAAATTTGTTTCAAAATCCGGTTATGGTATTGCAACCCGTAGAAAAGCTGAATACGATCTCTCCAGTTGATTTTAAGAAAAAATATTATGATACCTATACACCGGTTATTATAAAAGACCTCGCAAAACAATGGCCTGCTTATCAAAAATGGAACTGGGATTATTTTATGGATATTGTGGGTGAAAAAGAAGTAGGCGTGTATAATAATGTAAAAAGCGATTCTTATACACCAATCAATACAGCAGATGCCTATATGAAATTTGGGGATTACCTGCAAAAAGCCAAATCCGGTCCATTAGATCTGAGGATATTCTTATTTAATATTTTTCAGCACGCACCTGAGTTGACGCAGGATTTCACATGGCCTGATGAATATATGAACGGTTTTGTAAAAAAGTTTCCAATGCTCTTTGTAGGCGGACAAGGTTCTATAACACATATGCACTTTGATATAGACATGAGCCATATTCTTCATACACAGTTTTCGGGTAGGAAGAGAGTACTTTTATTTCCTTTTGAAGAGCAGTACAAACTCTACAGAAAACCCTGGGAAGTATTAAGTCTGGCTAATTTTGCCAATTATAATAATGAATTCGATTATGATAATTTTCCGGCTGTTAAGCTGGCGAAAGGATATGAGGTGATTCTGGAGCACGGAGATACCTTATTTATGCCTGCGGGTTACTGGCATCACATGGAATATATTGAAGCGGGGTTTGCTATGAGTTTACGCGCACTTCAAAGTAATATCGGGGGCAAACTGACTGGAGTATGGAAATTGTTCGGAATGAGAGGAATAGATACACTCATGAAAAAGTCGTTTCCCCAATGGTGGTATGATAGAAAAAGATCAAGGCTATACGAGAATGCTCAACGGGAATTGAATGACTCCCTGCAAAAATCTTGAAAAAAATTATGTTAATTCAATAAAAGTATTAATTTTACCACTTGCTCGTTTAAAGCCTCTCCAATATTATCTTATAAAAGAACCTCCTGAATTGCATTATCCTGCAAACAAAAATCAACCGTTCTAATTCATTGCGTTTTATTTATTTAATTATAATTACCTCACAACTTTTTTTCTTGTGGTTTCAGAGGTAAGCAAGGCCGGTGATTTTTATCACTGGCCATTTTTTTATTCTATTGAACGGTGGAGGAATTGAACAAATGGATACAGGCTTTTAAATGCATCTATAGCATTTTTTTGAAAATCACCATTAAGAATTTCTTCATCTTTTACTGATTTTGAAACGACAAAGCTTTTCAGCTTAAGGTACTTTAATACAGGGTTGTCTTCAGAATAGCCTTTTGGAGGTCTGATTAAAGTATCATTGAAATCCGGAGCTTCTTTAAAATATTTGCGTAAAGATGTATGCTTAAAAATTGCCAGCCACTCTTCTGCATTATAATCTATTTCCTGCCTCAACTTTTGAACAATAGGAGCTTCCGGTTGGTACCAGCCCGCCGCAATAATACTTTTCCCCGGTTGGAGATGGATATAATAACCCGGCGTATTGACCTTTTTTGAACCTCTGTTAAAATAAGCACCGAAATGTATCTTGTAAGGTGTTTTATCTTTAGAAAAACGAACATCACGATTTTGCCTGAAAATACATTTCAGTGGATCTAATAACGCAATATCAGGATCAAACTTTCCAATTCCACCGGCTATGGCTGTTACCAATTGCTGGAATTCTTCTTTCGCTTTTTGATAAGCCGGTCGGTTTTCTTCAAACCAGGGTTTATTATTATTCTTTTCAAGATTTTTAAGAAAGGTGAGTGTTGTCCGGGAAACCATTTGAAATATTTAAATAGAATTAACTCGAAAGCAGTTTGATAAATTCGCTTTCTGAAATGATATGAATGCCGGGAAGTTTTCTGGCTTTTTCTAATTTACTGCCGGCATCTTCGCCCACCACCAGGTAATTTAGTTTTGAACTGACGCTGCTCATAATTTTACCTCCATTGCTTTCGACCATTTCTTCTGCTTCACTTCTTTTCAATTGAGTTAACGTTCCGGTGAATAAAAATGTTCGTCCTTCCAACGCATTTCCGGCAGATTCCAGAGAAGTAGCCGCCTGCATTTGTACGCCTACTTCCTGAAGGCGTTTCAGGATCTGAATATTATCCTCATTTTTAAAAAATTCCACAATACTTCTTGCCACTTTTATTCCCACGTCTTCGAATTGCTGCAGTTGTGTTTCATCCAGCTTCTGCAAATCAAAAATATTGGTGATAGATCTTGCTAAAGTTTTCGCTGTGGTTTCACCAACATACCGAATACCCAATGCATAAATGAGCCGGTGTAAAGGGCGTGATTTACTTTCTTCAATGGCGGCACGAAGATTATCAATGGATTTTTTTCCAAGGCCTTCCAGCTTACCGATCTTTTCAAAATTCAACAGATATATCCCGGGAATGTCGTTCAGAAATTGAAGACTATAAAATTTTCGCACATTGGCTTCACCAAAGTGACGAATATCCATAGCATCTTTACTTACAAAATGAATTATTCTTTCTACCACCTGTGCAGGGCAGTTAATATTCACACATCGCCATACCGCTTCTTCTTCCGTCTTAAATAATTCATCACCACATTCAGGACAAGTTTTTGGAAAAACAATTTTGGTTTCTTTACCATTTCTTATTTCCGGTAAGGATTTCACAATTTGTGGTATCACATCACCGCTTCTTTCTATTAATATAGCATCACCCAGCATCAGATCTTTTTCCCGGATGTATTCTTCATTATGAATGGAGATGCTGCTTACCGTTACACCACCCACCTGAACGGGTTCTATTTTGGCAACAGGCGTAATAGCACCGGTTCTTCCCACCTGGTATTGTACATCCAGCAATTTGCTGGTAGCTTGCCGCGCTTTAAATTTAAAGGCAATCGCCCAGCGAGGATGATGTGATGTCATTCCTAATCTTTCCTGCAGATCGAGATCATCAACCTTAATTACCATACCATCGATCTCATACGGCAATTCATCCCGTTTTATTTCATAATTTTCTATATGTTTTATTACTGCTTCTATACCCGAGACAACTTTCATTTCATTTTTTGGGCTTCTGAATCCTAATTCCCAAAGCATTTGTAAAATGCCACTATGCGTTACCGGAATTTCAGGCTGATTTCCCGTTATTAAATAACTAACATGGTATAAAAAAG
>JBKJSZ010000164.1:0-3076 GCA_046593675.1 Ferruginibacter sp. | reverse complement strand
ATTTTTTATCTGTGGGATCCATTGCTGTATGGTGGATATGGATATGGAGGCTGGCAAACTTTTACAAGTAATGCACCCGCCGCAGGATACAGTGTTTCTCCGGGTGGTGGTAATTATGCAAATGGAAACACAATGATTCAATCAGGACAATCATTCCTGGTTTCAGCACCTGTTACAGGAGGAACTCTATCATTTAAAGAAACCATAAAAACTCCGGGAAGTGAACTAGTGTTCCGCGGACCTGAAAATAACAGTATAATTAAAACTGTTATTTCTGTTATTAAAAATAATCATACTCAATTGATAGATGGAATATTAACAAAGTTTCATGATGAGTATGTTGATGAAATTGCAAAAGAAGATGCATTAAAAGTTACTTCTCAGGGAGCTTCCATAAGCATCCTGTCTGCAAATACAAAATTATCAATAGAAAAGAAAAAATTGCATGCAGTTGATTCTATTCATTATACCATCACCGGCTTTCAACCACAGGAATATCAGTTAATTATTCATTTAAAAAATGTTGGAGGGTCTGAACGTACTTTTTTATTAACTGATAAGTATACAGGAAAAGAAACGATACTTCATCCGGAACATGAAACGGTTATTCCATTTGTAGTAAATAACGAAAGATTATCTGCAGAAGGCAACAGATTTACTATTTATTACAAAACGAAAGAAATTGTCAAACAACCTGTTACAGAGCCTTTAAAACCTGAAACTGTTATAACTGCATCAAGCACGGATCAAAACATACAGGTATACCCAAATCCGGTATCGGATAAAAAAATGCATATCTTTTTTCCTATACTTAAAGAATCATACCATTTATTAATGTATAACCTATCCGGAAATGTTGTACTGGATAAAACGATCAGTATTTCTTCAAGTGATTCCAGGAAGTTAATCATGCTTCCAGCTACGCTAAGCGGTAATTATTTACTGAAAACGATCAGTAAAAAAGGAAAAGTTTCCACCAAACAAATTATTATTTTATAAGATAAAAATATAGGGATTATCGGCCAGCATTGAGATTTGCTGGCTATAATCATATAGACTATTTTTTAATGTGTTATAAAAAAATGCATATCTACAATAATTCACATGTTCTGTACGTTTATTAATAGCTAATACCATTTTTGCTACTTCTGAAATATACCTGAAAGTCACATTGACTGTATTTCAAATCATCAAATAAGCAGGGTGAAACCTGTTAGAAGTAAAATGAAAAATATATATTCCATACTGATCTTACTTTTCTTATCAGTATCCGCATTTGCGCAAACATCCAGTAATTATACTTTTGCAACCGGAACAAACGGATCGCTTCTGCTCGACAGAAATAACAATGCGATTAATATGTCTTCTGGAACAACTTCAATGATCGGATCAAATTCTGATAATGGATCTTCTTCCATCCAGAATATTGGTTTTACGTTTACGTTCATGGGAACGGCGTACACCACATTTGGTGCTACGGCAAATGGTGCAATGCGCTTAGGCGCAACTTTAAGTGGCACTGTGTATGGAAATACTTTTCCACAGGCATATCCCGTGATTGCACCTTATTTTCAAAATATAAAAACCAAAAACTCTTCTGGTAAAGTTCATTATAAATTACATGGAACTTCTCCCGCAAGAGTATTAGTAGTAGAATATACTGATATGGTAATTGATAATTCTGGAAGTACAGCAGATGCTACTTTCCAGGTGCGTTTATATGAATCTACAAATGCAATTGAATATGTGTACGGGAATATGAGAGTGAGCAGTGTTTCCTCCACGCTATCCTACCGCGATGCAGCAATTGGCTTTTGTAACAATGCAGGAGCAGACAATCAATTCAGTATTAATCAAACAACTCTTGCAACCAGCACCTCCGCAACAGCCATCATAAATACCAATTCAACTGCCGGCGTTCTAACCAATTTAAATAGTGCAGCAGACGGATCAAGAAGATATTTCAGATGGGATCCAATAATAAATTATAAAAGTCAGTTCATTTCTATGACAACAGGTTCTTCCAATTGGTGTCCTGGAGAAACAAGGTCAGTAACTGTAAGAGTAAAAAATATAGGAACCCAAACATGGACAGATGCGGGTGTTGATGTGAATATTGGTGCGAAATGGAATGCGGATGCAGATTATTATGCCACCGGCAATGCAGGAAATCTTGCACCAGGTGATACGGGAGTATATTCTATTTCTATAACAGCTCCTTCAACAACAGGTGCTAATAATTTAACTTTCGATGTTATAAAAGCAGGTGATTGCTGGTTTTCAAATAATTCAGGAAATTGTGGTCCGGGTAATCTGACATATACTTCTCCTGCAATTACCATACTTACACCACCAACTGCTACCATAAGTTATCCAACAGCAGGAAATACTTTTTGTAAAACTGTAACTTCTGTTGCCGTTACACAAACTGGAACAGCAGGAGGAACTTATTCTGCACCATCTGGTTTATCCATTAATGCAACAACGGGAAATATAAATCCATCTTTGAGTACAGTTGGAACGTATACCGTAACATACAACTTTACCAATGGAATTTGCAGCAATACCACCACTACGTCGGTTACCATAAAGGCATTACCTGTTATAACAATTGGTTACAACTATTGTATTATACCAAATAAAGTCAGACTTACTGCAAATGCAGCAGCTCCCGGAACTTATACCTATTTATGGAATACGGGAGAAACCACACAAATTATAGATGCAGATGTTGCAGGCGCTTTTAGCGTGTCTGTTACACAAACCGGTGGATGTACAGGCACCGCAACTCTGGTTGTTTCTACAGAATTAGTGGTTAATGGAAATTTTGAATCGGGTAATGTGGGATTTGTAACAGGCTATAATTATAATAGGGCTGCCAATGGTTTATATCCCGAAGGAAATTATGCAGTGAACAACAATGCAAATTTTAACCACAATAATTTTTGGGGAACAGATAGAACCAGTGGTGGTGCAGGTACAGGCAAATTCATGATCGTAAACGGAGCGCCTTCCTTACAAACTGCATGGTCGCAAACTATAACGGGTTTAAATATCGGAACAACTTATTATTTAT
>JBKJSZ010000349.1:0-23084 GCA_046593675.1 Ferruginibacter sp. | reverse complement strand
ACACGAGGTATTTCAGGTTTCGCAAAATGGAAAAAACTTTTTTGCCGAAAAACAGGTTTACGCCAATTATAAACAGAAAAGTGCACAGCATGTAAGAGGCAATACCAAAACCTTTGTATATAAAGAAATGAGAAATGTATGCGCCGAATGTACCCATCAGATTGGCAACAGGTGTATCGGAGCCAATCAATAATTTATGACCGTCTTTGAATACGAGACTTTGATCTTCATCCCATGTAAAAAGGTAGGAAGTAAATGCTATAAAGAACAATAGAGATAATAATAAGAAAACACTTCCCGCAATTTTATGCGTGCGTTCATCTTTTAGCAGTTGTTTCACCTCTATCTGTTCTTCTTTCTCTTCACTCAGAACATCCGGATCGGGAGCTTTGGATTTAGATTTTCGCGCCATTCGAACAAAGATAAAAAAACTAACAGTGTTACACGTGGCAATGGCAGAATGTTTTAGCGAATTTTCATAAAGCGCAGGAACATCAAAATCCAGCCGCTGATAAAACATACACCGCCTATAGGCGTGATGGCGCCAACCCATTTGTAATCAGGAGAAACGAATCCCATCAGCAATGTAAGCATGTATAATGAGCCACTGAACAAAATAGTTCCTGTTATAAATAATCCGCCTGCGATCTTTAATAATTTTCCGGGAAATTCTTTATATAAGATGGCAACTGCCAGTAAAGCCAGCGCATGAAAAAACTGGTAATGCACACCTGTTTGAAAAACGGCTATGGCATAATCACTTATTTTATCTTTAAAGGCATGTGCACCAAACGCGCCTAATATTACCGATAATGCTCCAAGGAATGAACCTGTTTTCAAAAAACCTGTATGCATATTATTTATTTAAAGAATATAAAATTCCGCCAAAAGTAGTTTCAGAAACGGTGGAGGCTTTTAAGGTAAGTTGTGCTTGTTTATATACCGGAATTCTTTCTTCGAGCTTTTGACCTATGAAATACAACAATTCATTTTCACTTACATTTTTTACGAGTGGTCTTTTTTCTTTTTCTTTCAAAATGTTTTGGAGTAAAAAATCCGGTGTGGATTCGAGATAGATCGTATAACCATTTTCATTCATCCAGTTCATGTTTTCATGATAACACGGAGTTCCTCCGCCACAAGAAATGATGCAATTTTCGAAATTATTTAATTGCCTTAATACGGCAGCTTCTTTTTCACGGTACCATGTTTCTCCTTTTTTTTCAAAGAGATCTACCACCGTATTCATTTCCATTGCTTCTATGGTATCATCAACATCGTAAAAATCAAATTCATATTTAGCTGACCAGCGTTTTGCCCAAAATGATTTTCCACTTCCCATAAAACCCAGCAGGTAAAAGCGCATATTCTTTTAGTTATTTTGCTAAAATACAAGAGCGCAGCGAAATAACGGAAACATTTTAAAAAGCAATAGGTATTTCTTTGATTAGGATTTGCGTTTAAAATCTCCGCGTTTCCAGGCTTTAATAAACTCCGACCATGCCATAGGGTTGAAAATATTCTGTGGAGCAACTTGTCCGGAATAATATAATTTTCCTGCAGCCTGCCGCATATATTGTTTTGAGGCTTCTCTTCCGTCTGAAGGAAGGCTTGCCATTAACAATCTCCTTGTAGCTTCATCATTATTAGCCCGGGCTATGGCAATGTTATCATCCGGAATTTTTGTATTCATAAAATCCCGGTCGAATTGTGCACGGGAAACTCTTGGTTTAATTATGGTAGCCGGAAGATAAACAGTATCTGTTACCATTAATTGTATAATGCTGTGTTGGTTTCCCTGCAGTTGTTTTGGAATTTCCACTAATCTGGGTTTAAAACCTATGCTGGTAAATTCCACCAGATCGCCTTTTAACACAACAATACTGAAAACGCCTTTTTCACTGCTGACAGTTCCGCGGTTTTGACCTTTAACCATAACACTCACACCCGGAATGGCCTGTAAACTATCGGCCGTCATTACAACACCATATAATTGTACAACGGAATCTTTAAACGTTTCAAACTGAGCCTTAGCGGAAAAAGGAAATATAAAAGCCAATATGATGAAGTATTGTAATTTTTTTCTCATGCCTTCCATTATCCACCGAAGGCGGATGTTTGCTGAATAATGAGCTGATGTATAAGAGTGCGACGCCAATAAAGCTCCACAAAAAACAACAGCCGGTTACAAAAATACAGTATCACTGGTAGCGATTTCCGAATTTATAAACAAAGTACGCGTTGCGATGTTTAATTTTGCCATTCAGAAATAGTTTTTAACAAATAATTCGATGACGACAGAAGATATTATTAAAGCGTTGAGCAATGTGCAGGAACCCGATCTTGGAAAAGATCTGGTAACGTTGAATATGGTGAAAGATGTAGTTGTAAATGATCTCAAAGTTTCCTTTACGGTAGTACTCACAACGCCTGCCTGTCCTTTGAAAGACATGATTAAAAATGCCTGCGTAAATGCGATCCATATACTGGTAAATAAGAATGCAGAAGTGATGGTGAATTTTACCAGCAATACCACGAGTAACCGGACGGATACCAAAAATATTTTACAAGGTGTAAAGAATATTATAGCCATTGTGAGTGGAAAAGGTGGTGTGGGAAAAAGCACTGTTTCTGCAAACCTTGCGCTGGCATTGGCAGAGGGTGGCGCAAAAGTAGGTTTGATGGATGCGGATATTTATGGGCCCAGCCAGCATATAATGTTTGGCATAAGAGGGGAAAGACCAATGATGAAGGAGAATGGTGGTAAGGGATTGATTGTTCCTATTGAACGCTTTGGAATAAAAGTAATGAGTATAGGATTACTGGTAGATGAAAAACAAGCTGTCGTATGGCGTGGGCCGATGGTGAGCAGTGCGATCCGCCAGTTTGTAACGGATGTGGATTGGGGTGAACTGGATTATCTGATTATCGATATGCCGCCGGGCACTGGTGATATTCATTTAACTATGGTGCAAACAGTTCCTGTAACGGGTGTAATAGTTGTAACCACACCACAAACCATTGCATTGGCCGATGCTAAAAAAGGTGTGGCTATGTTTGGACAAGCGGCACAATTGAAAGTTCCGGTAATAGGATTAGTAGAGAACATGAGTTATTACATTCCTCCGGGAGCTGATGTAAATGATGCTTCGCAACGTTTGTATATTTTCGGAAAAGATGGTGGCAAACATTTAGCAGATGAATTTGATATTCCTTTGCTGGGTCAAATTCCACTTGTGCAAAGCATCCGGGAAGGCGGAGATATTGGTGTTCCGTTAATGGCAGGCGATGATGAAGCTACAAAAAAGGCATTTGGTGAATTCGCAGGCAATGCCGCACGTGGAATTGCTATGCGTAACGCTAATATGGCCGCAACGGAAATACAGGAGATTTTGGAGTAGGGTGTTGTTTTGAGTGTTGATTTATTTTAAATTATAAATTTTGAATTATAAATGAAATACAAGTTTTCGATGTTAAGTATTGAGTGCTCAGTGTTAAATCTTCGGTGTAGAGTTTTGCGTGTAGAGTTTTAAGTGGTGATTATTTTAAATTTTAAATTGTACATTAAAGACAAGTCTTTCGTTAAACGATTGTAATAAATTTTCCATCTTTCATTTTCACATTTCCCATTTGACATTTCCCATTTGCACATTTACCCATTTACCTTTCCTAACCAACGCTGCGCATTTTTAAAAAGCATTTTATCTTTTGTTGCTTGAGAAAAATTCATTTCTTCAACCAGTTTTCCGGGATGGTGTTCCCCTAATGGAAAAGGATAATCACTTCCCATACAAATAACATCTTCGCCCATTATATCTGTAATATATTGTAAAGCCTGCGGATCATGAACCAATGCATCTATCCAGAATTTACCAATGTAATTTCTTGGATTATGTGTATTATCAATAGCTACTAAATCAGGCCGCACATTAAACCCATGTTCAATTCTTCCTATAGTGGCTGGAAAAGAGCCTCCTCCATGTGCGAAGGCAATCCGTAGTTTGGGAAATTTTTCCATTACGCCTCCGAATATCATAGAGCAGATGGCACGAGAAGTTTCTGCGGGCATTCCTACAAGCCAGGGAAGCCAGTATTTTTCCATCTGGTTTTCGCCCATCATTTCCCATGGATGAATGAATAAAGCGCAACCTAATTCTTCTGCTTTTTTATAAAATGGAAAAAAACGTTCGTCACCTAAATTGATGCCGTTGATATTGCTGCCAATTTCCAGTCCGGGCATTTTTAAATCCTGCATACATCTTTCCATTTCCCTTATGGACAGTTCAACATCCTGTAACGGAACCGTTCCTAAACCTATAAAACGATCCGGAGATTTCTCCACAGTTTCGGCAATATGATCATTAAAAAATTGTGCAGTTTCCTCACCATCTTTTGCTTTTGCCCAATAGTTAAACAACACCGGAATAGTGGAAAGCACCTGAATATCTATGGAGTTAGCATCCATATCTTTCAAACGGGTTGGAGCATCAAAACAATTTTCCTCCACCACACGAAACATTTTATCACCTTTCATCATACAAGCCTTGCAGTTGCGGTGCTCCAGGTGAATGAAATCGCCATACCCAAATTTCTTTACCCAGTTAGGCATAGTAGAAGGCATGATGTGGGTGTGGATGTCGATTTTCAAACGTTAGTATTTTTTTAAAGGAAAAAAGGGAAAAGGAAAAAAAAGTAATAAGTAAAAAGGGAAAAACTAAAAGTAAGCCTAACAGCATTTAAAAGGAAAAGTATCCTACCCTGAGCATCGCCTAACTTTTAGCTTTTCACTTCAAACTTTTGGATTAAATAAAATTATCCTTTTTTTACCGGAGGACTCATAACCGATCCACATTCTGTGCAGGTTCTTCTGTCTTCTGAAGCATAAAAGCCATTCATTACAGGAGGCAATTGTTTTACAATATCTGAAACATGTAATTTTTCTTCATACAATTTATGCCCGCAATTTTCGCAGAACCAAAGAAAACCATCCTCTTCACTTTCTCTTACTTTTTCTATAACAAGTCCAACAGTATTTTCACCACGTTGCGGAGAATGAGGAGTTTTAGGAGGCAGTAAAAAAATATCTCCTTCATTAATATGAATGTCGCGAGGCTGGCCGTCTTCTATAATTTTAACGATGATATTTCCTTCAACCTGGTAGTATAATTCTTCCGATTCATTGTAATGATAATCTTTTCGTGAATTGGGTCCGCCCACTACCATCACAATAAAATTTTCTGCATCAGAATATATACAATGATTTCCCACCGGAGGTTTCAACAAATCACGATGTTCGGAAATCCATTTTTTTAAATTAAAAGGAGCAGCAATTGCCATAATGTTTCAGTTTGAATGAGAAAATTACTGCAAAATTTTTAGAATAATTACCTTTAACCCATGCAATTGGATATTCCTTTCCATCTGGAAAATTTCATGGGTGGAAATTTCATTGGTCCTTTGAGCGGACAATTTATTGACAACATCAATCCGGCAACAGGATCTATCACAGGTAAAATACCTGACAGCAATGAAAAAGATGTGGCTGTTGCGGTATCTGCTGCTAAAAAAGCTTTTGAAAAATGGGGTGTGCTCTCCGCTGAAGAACGTTTTATTATTTTAAATAAAATAGCATCGTTAATAGAGGAAAATGCAGATACATTAGCAGAAGCAGAAACCAATGATAATGGAAAACCTTTGTGGTTAAGTAAAAAGGTGGACATTCCACGGGCCTCTTCCAACTTTCGTTTTTTTGCAACGGGTGCGATGCATTTTGCCTCTGAAAGTCATCAGATGGATACGCACGCCATTAATTATACTTTACGAAACCCAATTGGAATAGTGGGTTGCATTTCTCCCTGGAACCTTCCTCTTTATTTATTCACCTGGAAAATTGCTCCGGCTTTAGCTGCGGGAAATTGTGTGATCGCTAAACCATCCGAAGTAACGCCGGTTACAGGATTTTTATTAGCAAAGATTTGTAAAGAAGCAGGTTTGCCCGATGGTGTGCTGAATATCTTACACGGACAAGGAACTACATGCGGTGAAGCGATTGTAAAGCATAAAGACATAAAAGCCATATCCTTTACCGGAAGTACAAAAGCAGGAGAAAGAATTGCATCGATTGCTGCGCCAATGTTTAAAAAATTATCTCTGGAATTAGGAGGAAAAAATCCGAATATAATTTTTGCAGATTGCAATTGGGAAAAAATGATGCAGACCACTTTACAATCTTCTTTCAGCAATCAGGGACAAATTTGTTTATGCGGCAGCAGGATATTGATCGATCGCAGCATATATGATACATTTAAAAAGGAATTTGTTGAAAGAACCAAACAGTTAACGGTTGGAGATCCCTTACAAAATAATAAACAAGGTTCGGTGGTGAGTAAATTGCATTTTAATAAGTTGATGCAATGCATTGAAACAGCTAAAATGGAAGGCGGAACTATTTTGTGTGGTGGTTACGCCATTCACCCGGAAGGCAGGTGTGCCGATGGTTTTTTTATTGCACCTACAATCATTGAAGGTTTAGGCCCTGAATGCAAATCGAATACGGAAGAAATTTTTGGTCCGGTGGTAACGCTACAGCCTTTCGACAATATCGAAGAAGCATTATTTTTAGCGAATGCCACAACGTACGGGCTTGCCGCTACAATCTGGACGCAGGATATCACTAAAGCCAATTTCCTATCTTCCAGAATTGAAGTTGGCATTGTATGGATAAATTGCTGGTTAAGGAGAGATCTCCGTACAGCATTTGGAGGTGTTAAAAACAGTGGTGTTGGAAGAGAAGGCGGATGGGAAGCCATGCGCTTTTTTACTGAACCTAAAAATATTTGTATAGAATACTGATGAAAAAAGAAGAAACCATTTTTACAAATAAAGCAGCCGCTCCGTTGGGCGCTTATCCGCATGCAAGGAAAGCAGGCAATTTATTATTCTTAAGTGGCATTGGCAGCCGTAGCGCTGAAGATAATTCGATACCTGGTTTACAATTAGATGAAACAGGGAAAATTATCAAATACGATATTGAAGCCGAATGTCATTCTGTTTTCAAAAATGTAAAAGCTGTTTTAGAAGCCAGTGGAAGCTGTTGGGAAAACATCATTGATGTAACGGTTTTTCTCACCAATATGAAAACCGATTTTCCATTGTATAATAAAATTTATACGGAATATTTTTACAACGTTCAGGCTTGCCGAACTACGGTAGAAGTACTCAGCCTTCCTACACCTATTGCCATAGAATTAAAAGTTATTGCCACCATATCATGAGTACACAAACCCATACACAAATGGAAAATTCACTGGCTTTTGCAAAAATGCTGGATGAATCAGATCATTTGCGGAGTTTCAGGAATCAGTTTTATATTCCAGTTTTGCATGCTCAGGAATCTGTGTACTTCACCGGAAATTCTTTAGGGCTTCAATGCAAACAAACACAGGATTATGTAATAAATGAACTGGAAGACTGGGCAAATTATGGGGTGGAAGGACATCATCATGCCCGAAATCCCTGGGTTGATTATCATGAATTGTTTCCTGCTTTACTAACTGATTTAACCGGTGCAAAAGAAAATGAAATTGTGGTGATGAACCAGCTCACCGTAAATCTTCATGTATTAATGGCAAGTTTTTACAGGCCAACTAAAGAAAGATTTAAAATAATATGTGAAGCCAAAGCATTTCCTTCTGACCAATATGCTTTTGTATCACAGGCACAATTACATGGATTTAATGATAGTGCGGTTATTGAAATTGCGCCTCGAGAAGGAGAATATATTATAAGGACAGAAGATATTATAGAAGCTATACAGCAACATGGAAAGGAAACAGCCCTGGTTTTATTCAGCGGTGTAAATTATTATACAGGCCAGGTGTTTGATATGCGTTCGATAACGGAAGCAGCACATAACGTAGGTGCTTATTGTGGTTTCGATCTGGCACATGCTGTTGGAAATATTCCTTTACAATTGCATGACTGGAAAGTAGATTTTGCCTGCTGGTGCAGTTATAAATATTTAAACAGTGGTCCGGGCGGTGTGGCAGGTGCTTACATTCATGAAAAACATGCTGCAAATATTTCATTGCCCAGAATGGCCGGTTGGTGGGGACATAATAAAGACAACCGGTTTAAGATGGAAAAAGATTTTCGTCCCATTCCTACAGCAGAAGGCTGGCAATTAAGTAATGCGCCCGTAATCAGCATGGCCGTTCATAAAGCATCACTGGATGTTTTTGCCGAAGCGGGCGTAAAAAATATTTTTGCAAAGGCCGAAAAGCTGAACGATTACTTATGGTTTGTTTTAGAAGATATACAATTTACTTTTCCGGATACCATCAACATCCTTACACCTAAAAATAAATCAGAACATGGATGCCAGGTAAGTATGCTGATGTTGAAAGATGGTAAAAAAATATTTGATACGTTGAAACAAAAAGGTGTGATCGCAGACTGGAGAGAACCTAATGTGATTCGAATTGCGCCGGTGGCATTATATAATTCATTTGAAGATATTTTCCGGTTCGGAGAAATAATAAAAGAAGTTTTGTCACAGCATTAATATGAAAAAAGAAATAAGCATTGTTGGTGCCGGGTTGGTAGGTTCATTATTAGGAATTTACCTTACAAAAAAGGGACATTCGGTTTCTGTATTTGAACGCCGTGCCGATATGCGTAAGGGTTCTGCCTATGCAGGAAGATCGATCAATCTTGCGTTAAGTGACCGCGGTATAAAAGCATTAGAGGAAGTGGGTATCATGAATGATATCAGGAAAATATGTATTCCCATGCACGGCCGTTTCATACATAATGCGGATAACACAACGGCTTATCAGGCATACGGACAAGAAGGCCAGTATATCAATTCTGTTTCAAGAGGAGACCTCAATAGAAAACTGATAGATCTGGCAGAATCAAATGGTGTTAAAATTGCCTTTGAAAAAAAACTGGATCATATAGATTTTAATAAAAATGAACTTTTTTTTGAAGGAGGAGAACATCATACAGCAGATATTATTTTTGGAAGTGATGGTGCTTATTCTGCTGCAAGACTAACACATCAACTGCAGCATGCCCGTTTTCAATACAATCAATTTTATATTGATTTTGGTTATAAAGAATTAACGATACCAGCCGGAAAAGACGGCACTTATCTGATGGAGAAAAATGCATTGCATATATGGCCAAGAGGAAATTATATGCTGATCGCTTTACCCAATTTAGATGGAAGTTTTACCTGCACGTTGTTCTTTCCATTTGAAGGAGATCCTTCTTTTGCCTCTTTAGACAACCCCTTAAAAGCGAAAACTTTTTTCGGGAAAACTTTTGCAGATGCCGCTGCCATGATGCCGGATTTTGAAAATGAATTCATCAACAATCCCACCTCCTCATTGGTAACCGTTAAATGTTTTCCATGGATAAGAGATAACCGGTTTTCATTGATCGGCGATGCCGCACATGCCATTGTTCCCTTCTTTGGTCAAGGTATGAATTGTGGTTTTGAAGATTGTTCTGTTTTAAACAACCTGGTAGAGAAATATGATAATGACTGGACAACTATTTTACAAAAATTCCAGGAACTGAGGAAGCCTGACGGAGATGCGATTGCAGATCTTGCATTAAATAACTTTATAGAGATGAGAGATAAAGTAGCGGATCCTGTATTTCTCCTGCAAAAAAAAATTGAAGCGCATTTCAGTAAAAAACATCCAGATAAATGGACGCCAGCTTACGCACAGGTTACGTTCAGTACTCAAACCCGCTACAGTGACGCGTTAAAAAATGGGAACCGGCAGGAAAAGATCATGCAATCCATTATGAAAACGCCGGGAATTGCCGAAAATTGGCAAAGTGAAGAGACAGAAAACAAAATACTGGAAGCCATTCAAATCCATTATGTATAAACTTCCTTATTTTATTGAGACTGACGATGCTAAGATCCGGCAATTTATGCAGGAACATTATTTTGCCTTGATTACAGGATTTGACGGAACGTATCCGGTTGCCACACAAATTCCCTTAGAGATTGAATTTTTGGAAGATGAAATTATTTTCTCAGGTCACCTGATGCGGAATACAGATCATCATAAAGCCTTTGTAAAACATCCGCAGGTAATGGTTTTATTTACTGGTCCGCACAATTTTGTAAGTGCGAGCTGGTATACTGATCCGCACCAGGGAAGCACCTGGAACTATATGACCGTGCAGGCAAAAGGCGAGATCCGTTTTTTAGATGAACAGGCTACTTATGAAGCGGTGAAAAAGATCACCCATAAACATGAAATTAATTCCACAGCAGCATTTGAAAATCTCTCAGATGAATATGTGCATGGTTTGGTAAAAGCTATTGTTGCTTTTAAAATTAAAGTGCATAACATAGAAAATGTTTTTAAATTAAGCCAGAACAGAGATCAGCAATCGAAACGGAATATCATCCAAAAGCTATTAGAACAAAATACCGATTCATCAAACGCTATTGCTGCAGCTATGCAGGAAAGATTATAATATGACACGCAAAGAGATCATAGACCAGATACAAAAAAAGAAATCTTATTTGTGTATTGGTCTTGATACGGATGAATCTCTGCTTCCAAAATTTTTACTACATCACCCCAATAAAATATTTGAATTTAATAAACGGATCATTGATGCAACACATGATTTGTGTGTGAGTTATAAAATTAATACGGCATTTTATGAAGCTTTGGGTGTGAAGGGATGGCAAGCAATGGAAGAAACCGTGCAGTATATTCCCACTACACATTTTAAAATTGCAGATGCAAAGCGTGGCGACATTGGCAACACCTCATTCCGATATGCAAAAGCTTTTTTTGAAACATTGGCGTTTGATGCCATTACCGTTGCGCCTTATATGGGAGAAGACAGTATTCGGCCTTTTTTGGAATATGAAAATAAATGGGCCATTGTTTTAGCACTCACCAGCAATAAAGGTGCGGCGGATTTTGAAATGCAAAAAATGGGCGATGATTTTTTATATGAACGTATAATAGATAAAGTATCAACATGGGGAAATGCCGACAATTTGATGTTTGTAACCGGAGCCACACAAGTAGAAAAATTAATAGCCATTCGAAAAAAAATTCCTGATCATTTTTTACTGGTTCCCGGAGTAGGTTTTCAAGGTGGCAGTTTAGCAGAAGTTTCTACATCTGCACTAAATAAAGATGCAGGGCTTATAGTAAATGTTTCCCGATCTATTATTTATGCCTCATCTGAAGAAAATTTTGCAGAGCAGGCCCGGGAAACAGCATTGCAGTATCAAACAGAAATGAAAAGATATTTGTTGTAAAACTTTTATTGAAGAATTCTTTATAATCTTATTTCGTCTTAATTAAATCCAACTTTACCTTTCACTGAATCAAATAATTTTTTTTGAATTAAAGCCGACACCCTTTTTTAAAACAAAAATTACTTTGCGTATATCACTTATATTTTTAGAAGGATCACCGCCTATTATTAATAGATCAGCCAGTTTGCCTATTTCAATTGTTCCAATTTTTTTATCAAGACCCAGAGCGATTCCAACATTTTGTGTCGCTATTTTAATGGCCTTCAATGTTGTAAAACCATCTGCTCGACTAGTAATTCTATTCCCTGCATTATCATATATTTCGAATCATAGTTTTTTTTTAGTTAACTAACTTCATTTAAATATCTTCTATGGAAAAATACGAAAAAGATGCTTTTGCTCAGTTACAGGCATGGCAAAAAAATATGATTCGAAGTCCTTCTTTAATTAATAAATTGGCGAGTAAACTTCAAACCAAAATAAATTCCTGGATACCAGAAAAAATACATGTGGCCATAACCAGCACCATCAAACAAATGGTACGCGGTGTTTTATTTGGTGCAAAGTTTACAACCTCCAAACCTTTAACCGATAAATCATTAGAGGTGAGAGAAACGGCTGTTCAAGAGAGAATAAAAGCCTACAGAAATACCGCAGCCATAGAAGGCGGGATAACGGGTGCAGGAGGTTTGTTACTAGGCTTGGCTGATTTTCCAATACTGATTGGAATTAAATTAAAATTATTATTTGATATTGCTGCGATGTATGGATATGATGTAAAGGAGTATAAAGAGAGAGTATATTTATTACATATTTTTGAAATAGCATTTTCAAGTCATACTCATCGAAAAGTTATTTATTTAAAAATTAAGAATTGGGATGAGTATAGTAAAACGCTACCAGAGGATATTGAACAATTTGACTGGAGAAAATTTCAACAGGAATACAGAGATTACATTGACATTGCAAAAATGGCTCAACTTGTTCCAATTATTGGCGCTCCGATTGGAGTTATAGCAAATTATCGTCTTATACGTAAACTGGGAATTACTGCTATGAATGCATACAGAATGAGACTTTTGAATCAGCGAAATTATTAAAAAGGGCCTCCGCCCATTTCGCATATTCCTTTCCTGAAGGATGAAGGCCATCTTCGGCAATATATGACGTATCATTTCCATCTGCTCTCTGATTTGTTGTAATATCTATAAAAGGAATGGAAAATTGATTTGCTTTCTTTTTACACACCTCATTGAATGCATCTATTTCCTCTGCAATTTTTTTCGCATCTCTGTCTTTGGCAAATGGCATAAGGCCCCAATCAGGAATACTCAGCATCGCTATTTTTGTTTTTTCATTTCCCAGCAATTTTGCTTTGTAAATCAACTCATCGAGTTGCGCTTCAAATTCAATTATACTTCTTCCCCTGTATTGATTGTTTACGCCAATGAGTAAAGTAATAACATCATAAAAAGGTAAAAAAAGCGTGTGCTCCATGGCAGCCAATAATTCATCGGTTGTCCAGCCGGTTTTGGCAATGATCTCCGGTGCACAAACAGAAAGTCCATCTTTTCTAAGCATTTGAACCAACTGATACGGAAATGATTCTTGCAATGGCACCTGTTCTCCATTCGTATAACTATCGCCCAGTGCCAGGTATGAAATCATATAATTCAGTTTATCGTTTAATGCCATAATAAATGACAATGGAAAAGTAAAACAATTTTATAACAGCAGCAGGTGTATGAACTATATTTGCGTGATTTTTACGGGCAGTGCCCCGACTAATTTTAAAACCTACAAAATGGCTGCTAAAACGGATAATTTTCAATCGCCTGATTATTTTAATGTTGATGAATTGTTACAGGAAGAACATATAATGGTTCGGGAAAGTGTGAGAAGTTATGTAAAAAAAGAGATCTCTCCCATCATTGAAGATTTTGCACAAAGAGCAGAATTTCCGGAGCATATTGTAAAGCAATTAGGTGACATCGGATGTTTTGGTCCAACGGTTCCTGTAGAATATGGAGGTGGAGGATTAGATTATATCAGTTATGGTTTGATGATGCAGGAACTGGAAAGAGGCGATAGCGGTGTTCGTTCAACGGCTAGTGTTCAGGGAAGCCTGGTGATGTTTCCGATTTATCAATATGGGAATGAAGAACAACGTAAAAAATTCCTTCCAAAATTAGCCAGTGGAGAATGGTTAGGATGCTTTGGATTAACAGAACCAGATCATGGTAGCGACCCAAGCAGTATGCTGACCAACTTTAAAGATAATGGCGACGGAAATGTTATTTTGAACGGCGCTAAAATGTGGATCAGCAATGCACCTTACAGCCAGGTTGCTGTAGTGTGGGCTAAAGACGATGCAGGAGATATCCGTGGTATTATTGTAGAGCGAGGCATGGAAGGTTTCAGCACGCCAACCACACATGGCAAATGGAGTTTACGTGCATCCGCTACTGGAGAATTGGTTTTTGATAATGTAAAAGTTCCAAAAGAAAATATTTTACCGAATGTGAAAGGTTTGAAAGGTCCGTTAGGTTGCCTCACAAAAGCACGATATGGTATTGCCTGGGGTGCAATTGGAGCAGCTATGGATTGTTATGATACGGCTTTAAATTATAGCAAAGAGCGCATGCAGTTTGGAAAACCAATCGGAGGATTTCAGTTACAACAAAAAAAATTAGCGGAGATGATCACGGAGATCACTAAAGCGCAATTATTGAACTGGCGTTTAGGCGTATTAATGAATGAAGGAAAAGTAACACCGCAACAGGTAAGTATGGCTAAAAGAAATGCCTGCGAAGTGGCCACTAATATTTGCAGGGATGCCAGACAAATGCTCGGGGGAATGGGAATTACCGGAGAATATTCTGTAATGCGCCACATGATGAACCTGGAAAGTGTGATCACTTATGAAGGAACACATGATATTCATTTGCTGATTACCGGAATGGATGTTACTGGTTTGAATGCTTTTAAATAAATTTAAAGAATACAATAAGTAACTTATGAAAACAAAATATTTTAATTCGTTTGCTTTTTTATTCTTCGGAATTTGCCTGCTCAACTCCTGCCAGAAAAATATTTCTGAAAATATAATTATTCCGATTTCAGACACACTACCACAATTCACTTTACCTTATAATGCGGTAACGCTTTCTGTAGTGGGTAAAGTAACCAATGAAATGAATAATCCTGTTTCAGGTGCCCGTGTTACCGGCGGTGGTTTTACAGTGGTAACAAATAGTAAAGGAATTTTCAAAATCAATAATGGAAATTTTAATGGCTCTTTCGGAACCGTTAAAATAGAATACAATAATTATTTCACGCTGGTAAAAACATTTAGTACCAATAACGGCTCCACACAATTTATACATGCATCACTTTCGCCTAAAACACTAATTGGTAAAATTGGTCCTGATGGCGGCATGCTCACTTTTGGAAATGGAAATGTTTCCATTAGTTTCCCGGTGAGTGCTTTTATAAACAATACAGGAACCGTATTTACAGATTCTGTATTTGTATATGGTACTTACTTCGATCCTGCAAGCGCTGATTTCAACAATCGCATGCCCGGAAATATGACTGGAGTCATTGCTCCATCATCTATTAATTTCCTGACATCCTTTGGTATGATTGGAATTGAACTCAAGGATCAGTCTAATCAAATTATTAAATTAGCTGCCGGTAAAAAAGCAACCATTGCTGCCAACATTCCTTCAACCATGTTAAGCACCGCTCCTGCAACCATACCGTTATGGTATTTTGATGAGGATAAAGGCGTGTGGGTTAACCAGGGAAGCGCGGTAAAAGAAGGGAATAAATACAAAGGAGACGTCTCTCATTTTACTTTTTGGAATTATGATATTAACGGACCTCTTACTTTTTATTATGTATATTTTAAAAACAGAGCCGATAGCAGCATTCTTCCTTATTATAATTTTTCTATAAAACCTGTTTCTCCAACAACTGCCTATGAATTGTTTGATAATACAGATGGTTCAGGAGCCACTATGGGATTATTACCTGCAAATATTGACATCAGGCTAAGATTTTTTAATGTTGATGGAACCATTCTGCTGGATTCTGTCATTGGTCCTTTTACAGGTGGCAGTAATAATGGTGGAACTATTTTCATTTCCATGCCGCCATTACCAGGCATAAGAGGAACATTGATAGATTGTACCGGACAAAACATTAACCGGGGAAGCATTGCCGCAAATATCGATAGCCTTGATTATAGCGGAACGCTGGATGTAAATGGAAATTTCTACATCCCTTTAGCCAATCTACCTTCTGTTAATACGCCGATTTATATAACCGGTTATGATAGTATTCGCGGAACTTCGTTAACCCCGTTTACTATAAATTATACGGATACAAATTCTTTGAAAACAGGATTTGTATATTCCTGTCCGAATCCTCCATCACAATTTATTTCTTATACAATAGATGGCGGTGCCAATCATTTTTTCCAAAGGAATCTTGATTCTGCTTTTTGTTCAACAACATTTGCTTACAACCGAACCAATATTGCCTGCCGAAGAGCCAATGGCACACCACAAGTAGAAGGGTTTGTTGCATTTATAACTGGTCCCAATCCACCGGTTGCCTGGAATGACACCAGCAGTATTCTTACTTTGCATCAATATACCACGGCCTCTACACCATCGTCTTTTAACATTGTCTCCTTTTCGGAAAGTTATTACGCATATCCAACATCATTGGCAGTACCGGGTTGGGTTATTGGAAAATTTACCTGTATTTTCAGAGATGATCAGAATGCTTTACATACTGTAAAATCAAATTTTAAAATGTTGAGGAATTAATTTTCTTCTAATCAAAAAGCAATTATGATTCAGAATGTTAGTGTTATTGGTGCAGGAACTATGGGAAATGGTATTGCTCATGTATTTGCACAAAATGGTTTTAATGTAAACCTTGTGGATGTAAATCCGACACAATTGGAAAGAGCGTTGACAACTATCACCAAAAACCTCGACCGGCAGGTGGTAAAAGGAACCATCAGTGAAGATCAAAAATCAGCCACACTAAAAAATATTGTCACGGTATCTGATATTCCATCCGGTGTAAAAAATGCACAACTGATTGTAGAAGCAGCCACCGAAAATATTGAACTTAAATTAAAAATTTTCGCTCAGTTAGATGATCATGCTCCTCATGGATGTATACTCGCTACCAATACTTCATCTATATCTATTACTAAAATTGCAGCGGTTACCAAAAGACCGGAACTGGTTATAGGAATGCATTTCATGAATCCCGTTCCCGTTATGAAATTAGTAGAGATCATCAATGGTTATGCTACTAAGCCCGAAGTGACAGAATCTATTGTTGCTTTAAGTAAACAATTAGGAAAAAATCCCTGCGTAGTAAATGATTATCCCGGATTTATTGCCAACAGAATTTTAATGCCTATGATTAATGAAGCGATCTGCAGCTTATTTGAAAATGTTGCCGGCGTGGAAGAAATTGATGCCGTTATGAAATTAGGAATGGCACATCCTATGGGCCCTTTACAATTGGCAGATTTTATTGGCCTGGATGTTTGCCTGAGTATTTTAAATGTTTTACACCAGGGCTTTGGTAATCCCAAATATGCAGCTTGTCCTTTATTAGTAAATATGGTAACCGCGGGAAAGTTAGGAGCCAAAAGCGGGGAAGGATTTTACGTATATACTCCGGGCAATAAAGAACTTGTTGTGAGTAACAGTTTTAAAAAATAATTATTTTTTACCTCTCACCAGTTGATAACTGTTCTCGATCATTTTCAACAGCAGTTCCTTTTTCAGATGTCCATCGCACACGATGGTATTCCAGTGTTTTTTATTCATGTGAAATCCCGGTAAAATATTTTCAGGATATTTTTCCCGTAATTCTATCGCCATAACAGGATCGCATTTCACATTAAATGTCAAAGGCATTTCATCCAAAGAAAGTAATAAAAAAATCTTATTATAGATTTTGAATACCAGTACAGTTTCCCCAAATGGAAATCCTTCCGTAACATGTTCTTTTTGTAAAACATATTCCCTGATGGCTTCTGCGTGCATAAAAAAAGAGCCTTCAAAAAAGAAGGCTCTGTAAATTTATAATTTTAAAATTATCTGAGGATGGTAACGTCCGTTTTTACCGAAACTACTCTGCCAGTAACTAAGGTATAATCAATTACTGCATAATAAGTACCATCAGGAACGGGTTTGTTCTGATAGCGTCCATCCCATTTATTTCTGTAATCTTTTGATTCAAATACTTTGTTGCCATAACGATTATACACTCTCGCTGTTACGCTTTTTAAACAATCATACGTATCATATACCAGCCAGGCATCATTAATGCCATCTCCGTTTGGAGTGAAAGCATTTCTTGGTTTAATACAATAAGGAATAACTGTAACTCTCACCGTGTCAGAATTGGAACAACCCAACTGGTTAGATGCGGTAAGTGTATAAAGTGTGGTAGTTGTTGGATTTGCCATCGGGTTTAGTACGTTGGTGGAACTTAAACCTGTTGCCGGAGACCAGCTAAAGGTGGAAGCATTGGTAACAGTTGCGTTTAACTGAACCTGTTCTCCAGAAAATATAGAAACACCCTGCCCTGCATCTACTCCAACACTTTGAATTATTGTTACCGTTACTGTAACTGTAGTATCACATAATCCTAAGGAAGCAACCAAAGTATAATCGGTGGTAGTTAAAGGTGTTGCGATCGGACTGGAACTTGTTGGATTATCCAGGCCGGTTGCAGGTGTCCACTGATAAGAAGTAGCATTACTGGTGGTGGTTAATGTTACCGGTACACCCTGACAAACGGAAGCACCTGTAGGGCCTACAAAAGTTAATTCATTCGTTTGTGAAACTACGGCTGGAGCTGTTATGGTACATCCGTTTGCATCTTTCACGGTTACTGTGTATGTGTTCGCAGGCACATTGAAAGTACCGGAAGACTGGAAAGTTACTCCATCAATACTATATTGAATAGCACCTGTTCCACCTTCTGTTGTTATAGTAATAGTTCCATTAGCATTTGCACAATTTGAATTGGTAGTGGTAATAGTAGGATTTAATACAGCAGGTTGAAATATGGTGATGGCCGTATCTTTTCTGCAAGGACCATTGTCTTCTTTAATGTACACTGTATAATTTCCCGCAGTAAGATTAGAGAAAGTATTACTTGACTGAAAGTTTACATTATCCAGAGAGAATGAATATGGACCATTGGTTCCGCCATAAGGATTCACTGTAATAGAACCCGTATTTGCTCCATTACATTGAACATTTGTTACAACAGCTGGTGAAGCAAGAGACTGTGTTCTGATAACTTTTACGGTATCATTTGATGTTATGAAAGAACCGGGTTGAATAGCACTTTCATAAGTAGCTTTTACAATATAAGAAGTAGTGGCGGAAGGACAAACATTCGGAAATGCCACCTGAAAAGTATTGTTTCCAATACTGGTAGTATCTCCTGTTGAAATAACATTACCCGCGAAATCCAATAATTGAACACTGCGATATAATGTTGGTCCTGCTGAAGGTACAAATCTCCATGTTTCATTCATACCCACTGTTCCCCATGGAGGATCAGTTGCTCTTCTTCCCGGAGGCATATAGCCCACCGTACGGTCGAAATTTTGAAGTCCGATCATGGATCTTCCGGAATTCCAACTTGTACAAAATTGTTTATCATTAATCATCACTTCTATAACACCTGATCCTTCATACAATACTATCTGATGTGTATTTTGAAAAAGGCTGTTACATGCCGAGCCAAATAATGGTACTTTGAAAAAACTAAGTATCCACCGACGGTGAGGAGCTGTTCCAACAACGTCGTATTTAATTCTTCTTAATGGAGAGGTTGTAACACTAATGTCAAGATCATGATACGGACCCATAATTAAGGCACGATCATAACCTGCATTAGGCAGATTTCCGGCAGTAGCATTCCAATGGCTGAACATACCGGCTCTGGTTAAATCAAAAGATACATATCCATTGGTACTAGCCAATAGTGATGTATAATTAATACCAAAGAAAGGGAATGTAAAAGGTAGAGGAATTACAGCTGAATAGCGGTCATCTACAGCTAAATTAGCGGATGTTCCTGGTGTTCCCGGATCAACATAATTTCTAAAACATCCATTGCCACCCGGTGTTCCCACACCTGATAATTGTGTAAAGGAATAAGTTGCAGATGATGCATGTACATCCGGAATTCTGCTTAATAAAGTGATACATGAAATAGCACAGTTGGAAATAGTTGTATCTCTGGCGCAACTGAAATCAAAGCCATTTTGAGCTTTGCTTTCCTGAAAGCTGAAAAACAACATGGTTAAAAATATACCGTAGAATTTTCTCATATTAATTCTTGTATTTGAATGTCTGTTTAAAAATTTATATCAATGCCTTTGCTAATTTTATTTTTTGAAAAAGAATTGCATTCCAATTTCATGTGCTCCTGAACCGGCATTGAAAACACTTAGTGGAGTAACATAATAATCATAGGAATACGTGAGGGCCACTTTTTGTAATAATCTAAACCCTGCCTGTAAGCTCCATGATTGTTTCACCCTCCAGTTCAATCCCCACCATAATTTTTCCTGGTAATTTACCTGTGCTCCAAGATCATATTCAGAAGGTGAATTTTCTATCAACCTTACCATTGCATTAGGAATGACATATATCTTATCCCCTGTATTAAATTTATAACTTCCTGTGAAATTATAATGCCTGTATAATTTTGTATTCTCATTAGAACCTGCGATTTCAGCGAGTTTTAAATCTGATTTCATTAACTGGCTGGCAGCGGCGCCGAGGCTTAATTTGTTATCTGTATAATACAACCCGAATCCTGCATCAAATCCAAATTTTGAACCTGAACCCGCAAGCAACGGATCATTGCCTAATGAACCGGAAAGTTTTGTTTTATCAATAGCAAATTGCAATGCTCTTAATTCGATACCAATTCCGAATTTACTTTTTTCATTTCTCGCATTTATATGATAAGAATAGGCGAATTGAATACCTGTCCGGCTGGTTGGCCCTGTTTCATCACGGTACACATATGCACCCATACCTGAACTTAATTTCTTTAGCTGAACATCTCCATAAACCATATACGTTCTTGGATTACCCGGAAAACTCGACCACATATTTCTGTAAGATAATCCTACAAGATTTTTATTGGCTATGCCTGCAGCGGCAGGATTATACATAGAATTATGCTGGAGATATTGACTTGTAAAATGCAATTGTTGCCCTATACTCACATAAAAACACACTAAAGAAGAAATAATCAGTAAAAGTTTTCTCATAAATAAACTTATTAATACGCTAAAAGTAAAATAAAAAGTTAAGGTTTTGATGAGATTGAAGATATATTTTCGGGCGCCTTATACTAAACGCTTATATTTTACGTTGTGATGGGCTTTTAGGCTCATCATTAACTCCAACTCACGGCTTTTTGGAATTCCGGCCATTACCTCAGGAAAAAGATTTAATTCCTGTTTTAGAATGGAGGCATTACATTTTTTTAATACACGCATCACCTCATTTAAATGCTGATAATCAAATTGAAACGAATAAGGAACTTCAATCGCTTTTTGAATCATGGGTACCATTTGTAAAACCAGGGATGTAACCGTTTTATACGCATGTATCAAACTAGGCACTCCTAAAAGTGTTCCGCCAAAATAACGCACCACTATCACCAACACATTGGTCATTTGCTTACTGTCGATTTGTCCCAAAATCGGCTTTCCTGCAGTGCCGGAAGGTTCGCCATCATCAACGCACCGAAAAGTATCCATTTCAATTCCTAATCGGTATGCAAAACAATGATGTACGGCTTTTGGATGTTCCTTTTTAATCTGCTGAAGATTTTTTTTAAAATCATCTGCCGTGGCTATGGGAAAGGCAAACCCGATAAAACGGCTTCCCCTGTCTTTAAATTCCGCAGTAGCTGTTTTGTCTATCGTATTGAAAAATTCTTTTTCGCTATTTTCTGTCATGATTACGAAATTCTATACTGTCATTCAGTAAGTTGAAACTTGAAACTAAAAAAGATGATGATAAAACCGGCGCATTGACACCATCAAATAATTCCAGCGCATTATTAGTAATGATGCGGGCTTCATCCCAAAGGCCTGCATCGATAAAGGATTGCAAAGTATGGGTACCGCCTTCAACAATTAATGAAGTTAGTGTGCGTTGATGCATCAGATTAATTACAGCTGACAGTATATTTTCATCTTCCCCTGTTTTATAATAGGATGTTAGTTTTTCATTTTCCTGTTTCAGTGTATTCAATATAATTGTAGGCGCGTTATTATCAAAAACCCGGTGAAATGATGGAACCGATAAATGCTTATCAATAATAATACGCACCGGATTTTTTCCTTTAACCAATCTTGTGGTAAGGGAAGGATTATCAGTTTTTGCAGTATTTGTGCCCACAAGAATGGCGGCTTCCTCACTTCTCCATTGATGTACCAGCCGGTCTGTTAAAGCATTGCTGATCTTAACGGGATTGTCTTTTTTTGCAATAAATCCATCTTTTGATTGTGCCCATTTCAAAATTATATATGGACGTTGTTGCTGATGAAATGTAAAAAATCTTTTATTAAGATGGAGTGCTTCTTTTTCACAAATGCCTTCCGTTATTGTAATACCAGCATCTTGTAATTTTCCAATACCGGTTCCATTTACTTTTTCATAAGGATCCCTGCAGGCGATCACCACATTTTTGATCTGATGCCGGATAATAAATTCAGAACATGGCGGCGTTTTTCCGAAATGATTACAAGGTTCAAGCGAAACATATAAAGTACTCAACGGAATATACTGTTGATTTTCCGCAGAAACATCTTGTATACAGGCAACTTCAGCATGCGAAGCACCATATTTTGTATGAAAACCTTCTCCGATGATCTTGTCATTAAATACCAGTACGGCACCCACCATGGGATTGGGCGCAACTTCCGCTCTTCCGGATTCCGCCAGTTGAAGACATCTTGCCATAAATTTTTCATGCATCAACCTGGTATCCATTGCTGCAAAATTAGTTTAAGTTTGTTGGTATGACGGTAAGGAATCTATACCAGGATTTTTTAAGCCAATGCAGATCTGTTTATTCTGATGGCGAATCAGCGGCCATTACGTCCATTATATTTGAATGTATTACCGGCATGTATAAAAGTGATATTATTTTATATCCCCAGAGAACACTCACACAAGAAGAAGGATCAAGATTGCAAAAATGCCTGGAAGAAGTACTGAAACAAAAACCTGTTCAATACATTACCAATGAAGCCTGGTTTCATAATCTGAAATTACATGTGTGTGAAGATGTGCTGATCCCAAGACCGGAAACAGAACAGTTGGTGGAAATGGTGATTGATTTTTTGAACGACAGAAACCATCAGAAAGTTCTCGACATCGGAACCGGCAGTGGTTGTATTCCCATAGTGATAAAATGGAATGTGCCTTCTGCCTCCGTTACCGCAATTGATATCAGCGAAACGGCGTTACGTATTGCCGCAAAAAATGCATTAGAGCATAAAGTAGATATTGAATTATTGCAAACTGATTTTTTAAATATACCCGAATGGGAAAAATTATCTGTATATGATGTTATTGTAAGTAATCCGCCGTATATCCCACAAAATGAAATGTCATCGCTCGGGAATAATGTTTCACAGTATGAACCGCACCTGGCTTTATTTGTAGCGGATGAATCTCCG
>JBKJSZ010000325.1:0-3691 GCA_046593675.1 Ferruginibacter sp. | reverse complement strand
CAAAGATTAATAGAAAGGAAAATAATTCCTGATACCTTAACCGATCAAACTTCTGCACACGATCCATTAATCGGATATATTCCGCATACACTTAACAACGAACAGGCAGATATTTTAAGAGCAGAAAATCCGGAAGAATATATCATGAGGAGTTATGAAAGTATGCGCCTTCATGTTGAACTGATGCTTCAATTACAGAAAATGGGCGCTGTAACTTTTGATTATGGAAATAATATCAGGGCAAGAGCAAAAGAAAATGGATTGGAAAATGCATTCGATTTTCCTGGCTTCGTTCCCGCCTATATCCGTCCTTTATTTTGTGAAGGAAAAGGCCCTTTCAGATGGGTCGCATTAAGTGGCGATCCTGCAGATATAGAAATAACGGATAAGCTTATCATGGAAATGTTTCCGGAAAATAAAGGCTTGATGCGCTGGATGAAAATGGCAAAGGAGAAAATTGCATTTCAGGGATTACCGGCAAGAATTTGCTGGTTAGGACAAGGTGAAAGAGAAAAAGCGGGATTGGCTTTTAATGAACTTGTTAAACAGGGAAAAGTAAAAGCGCCGATTGTAATTGGAAGAGATCACCTGGATACCGGTTCCGTAGCTTCTCCCAATCGGGAAACAGAAGCCATGCTGGATGGCAGTGATGCCGTTGCCGACTGGCCGGTATTAAATGCATTGGTCAATACTGCGGGAGGAGCAAGCTGGGTTAGCCTGCATCAGGGAGGTGGTGTTGGTATGGGATATAGTATTCATGCCGGAATGGTGATTGTTGCTGATGGAACAGATGAAGCAAAAGCCAGAATCAAAAGAGTTTTAAGAAATGATCCGGGAATGGGAGTGATTCGTCATGCAGATGCGGGTTACGATATCGCACAGGATCATGCACGAAAACATAGGTTAGACATCAAAGAAATGTTGCGTTAATGCCTAAGTAATGAATGCCCTGGCTGATCTTTCGATCAACCCCGACCAAAAGCTACTGGAATTTAAACGTTCTGTAGCTTTTTTCTTTTATCAAGCATTCTTCCAATATAATAGCCTGCCGTAGAACAAATAATCAGAGTAAGCGCATTGAGTACATGAACGAATTCTCCATTAAGATTGTTCTCAATCCAGCTTCGTTGGGCAAAGCCAATCGCTACTCCAATAATGGCTCCTGTTATCAGGCCAAGCATCCGTGGTTTTGATTTTTTGTTTCCCATGAAAGTAATTTACTAAAGTTTTGTGAAAGTTTAAAAAATATTTTGCTGGTATTGTACGTTATTACGTAGATGTAGTGTAGATGCGACAAAACAAGTCTATAATATGTTACATAAATCTGTGTATGGAAAAACGAATTTTAAAGAGTAAAATCAATTAATATGAATACTTCTCACACCCAACATGAAATATTGTTATTAACCAATACCCGTTTTGCCCATACTGATTTTCAGAAAATAAATAAAGAAAAAAATAAAGATCATAAACAAAAACTGGAAGAAGCGTGTTGGGATGGATTATTCAATAATTTATTGCCGGAATTATTACAGTTAAAGCAATCTTCAAAAATTAACCTTTGGAATATTGATGTTGCTAATAACTTTATGGATTTACAATTCAGTAAAGCACCCAAAAAAATCGAAGAATCAACCTGCCTGAATCCTTATATTTTTCTTTTACATAAGTCAGTGAATTAGCATTGGGTTTTAGACTGTAACTTGCGCCCCTTATGGGAATGGCAGATTTTATCGGTTACATAGCATCTGTATTGCTTGCCATTTCTCTAATGGTAAATAACGATATTAAATTCAGATGGATCAACAGTTTTGGTTGTATAACTTTCATTATTTACGGAATTTTCATTGCTGCATTTCCTGTGATACTCACCAATGCTGTATTGCTGCTTATCAATTTTATTTATCTTATCCGGATTTATAGAACCGATGAAAATTTTCACCTCATAGAGTTTAATTCTGAAGATGCTTTCATCACCGCGTTTTTTGCGTTTTATGAAAAAGATATGCACACGTATTTTCCAAATATAAAAGCTTCATTCCATCAGGGAAATAATTGTATCGCCTTCGCTGTATTGCGTGATATGAATATCTCAAATGTTTTTATTGCTTATAAAGATCCGGATGGAATAGCCTGGGTGGAATTAAATTATACGGTTCCTAAATATCGCGATTTTAAAGTAGGAAGGTATTTATTCAATAAGAGAAAAAATTATTTTATCAGCAAAGGGATCAATCAGATTGTGTATGCAAATGTTCAAAATCAAAATCATGAACGCTTTCTTAAAATTATAGGTTTTAAAAAATCAATTTCACCCGAAATAGCTTACCGGTTCAATCTGAAATAATAATTGGAACGCAGGCATAAGTGCATCACTCAGCATTTGTCCCGCTTTTCGTTGCAAGTTGCTGCGCAGGCTTTTCACTTCAATCGGGCGTAAGATTTCATCATTGAATTTTATCTCGGCTTTTACCAGTTATAAGCAACATGTACCTGCACATCAGGATGTAAACTTTTCATAACCGGACAATTATCGCCTACTTTTTCTAAAAATATTTTATCAGCTTCCTCCAACGGTTTCTCCGTCTTAAGATGTAACGATACATCTATTTTCCCAATCCTTCTCGGATCAGCGATCATGTGTTTTGTTACTTCCACCGAAGAACCTTTCAGTTCTATTTGTTTATCTGTTGCCCTAATAGCCATTGTGGTAATCATACAAGTGGCCAAAGCCATACACACGGAGTCGGTAGGGCTAAACCTTTCGCCTTTTCCTCTGTTATCAGTAGGAGCATCTGTTTCTATTACGGAACCGCTTTGCAGATGTGTGGATGCACATCTGAATTCTCCTTTATAAATTACGGATGCTGTCATGGTTTAATTAATCGTTATGAAATGTTTGTACAGCGTATTTTTGCCTAAATTTACAATGTAAATAATCATTCATGAACAGGATAATGTTTTTATTTCTGGCAATGTGCTGGATTCCGGCTCTTGCGCAGGAAAAATCCGCCAAACAGAAAAAGAAAGAGAGCCGCAGGGAAAAAATTGATGCCATCATCCGCCAGGAAGAAGAAGGCGTTATCAAATACACAAAACATACTGTGATTGGTTTAAAAGCAACCTCCGAGGGTTTTGGTGGCTTCTTCGAAATTGGAAGAGCAAAAACTTTGAGAAAAGGATTATTGTTTCAATTAGATATTACGGAAAGAAAACATCCAAAAGAAATAAAAGCTGATTTTGCTCCCTTCCAGATCTCGCCCATCATATTCGGTAAAGCTAATTATTTTTATTCTGTAAAACTTGGTGTACAGCAACAATATCTGCTCGGAAATAAAAGCAATAAAAACGGTGTGAGTATTACCGCAAATTTTGGTGGAGGAATTTCATTAGGTTTATTAAGGCCTTACACCATTGAAGTAGTGGATGGAAATCAATTAACAAAAGTGACGTATTATTCAGATAGCGCTAAATTTTTAAATACCAATAATTACCACAACAATGGTGGCTTCTTTAGTGGCTGGAGTGATTTGAAAATGGTGCCGGGTATTTTTGTTAAACCGGCCTTACGTTTTGAATTTGGTACATACAATGAAATGGTAAATGCAATAGAAGTAGGTTTACATGCAGAATATTATACCAAATTCAAAACGTAAGGCCGGTTTAACAAAAATACCCGGCACCATTTTCA
>JBKJSZ010000274.1:0-4109 GCA_046593675.1 Ferruginibacter sp. | reverse complement strand
TCAAGAACAGATTTTGTAAAATCGGGTTGATATGTTCTGGAAGTTTTAGTATTGATTTTAGGTAAAACAACCGGCTTCGGGGGAATTACTTTAATATCTTTTACATTTTTCGCTGTCGCTTTTCCTGCAGTAGGTGGCTTCGGAATTTCCTTTGCAGGTGTTTCCTTTGTAGGTGGTGTTTTTATTTCTTTAATTTTTGCCATAGGTGTTGTTACCGGTTTGGTTTCAGCTACCGGTTTTTTTGGAGCTGGTATTGGAGCAGGTTTTGGCAAACTTTTCACTGATTTAGCAGGGGCCAGCTTTTTTGAAACAGGAGCGGCCTTAACTACTTTTTTTGCTGGTGATTTTACGGCAGGTTTAACGGCAGATTTTGCCGCCGGTTTTGCTGTAGGTTTTACTGCTTTTTTTGCAATGACTTTGGCAGCCGGTTTTTTTGTATTCACAGCAGATTTGGCAACAGCAGTCTTCACCGGTTTCTTTGCAACCGGAGCCAACTTTTTTGAAGCGGGCGCAGCTTTTTTTACAACTTTAACGGCTGCTTTTGGAGCCGGCTTTTTTGGTACAGGTTTTACTGCTTTCTTTTTAGTTGCCATACTAATTGCTGATTTTGATAACGTTTACGGTTAAGGGTGCATCATTCACTTCAATTGAAATGCCATTTATAACAGCAGGGTAAAATTCAAGTGTATCTGCCAGAATTTCGCGGCAAATATACTCTTTAAATTCAATTAAAGAAGGTTGTAATCTTTCATTTGTAGCTATGGAAACCGCAATTCTGTCTGTAAGCTCGAAATTATTATCTTTTCTAATATTTTGTATCCTGTTTACAAATTCGCGAGCATCCCCTTCACTTTTCAGTTCAGGTGTTAGGGTAACATCTAGTGCAACGGTAAGGCTGCCTTTTCCGGCTATTTCATATCCGGGTATTTCATCCGTGATAATTTCCAGGTCTTCCGGGTTGATCGTAATTAAACTTCCATCAGCATCCGCATCTACACTATGCAAAATATAATTACCTTTTTGCACCTCCTCAATGTCAGCATTTGAAAATTTCTCAATGGCCGCAGCCGCCTGCTTCATCCTGTTGCCCAGCCTTTTGCCAAGTGTTTTAAAATTTGCTTTTGCTTTTTTGCGAATAAAATCATTATCCGCATTTAAAATTTCTATCTCTTTAATATTGGTTTCTGCTTTTATAATATCAGCAGCCAGTAAAATATGTCCCGCCATTTTACTATCCATAGCAGGAATAAATACCTTTTGTAAAGGTTGTCTTACTTTTATATTTATCTTTTTGCGTAGTGATAAAATGAGGGAACTCGCATCCTGGGCAAGCTGCATTCTGGCTTCCAGTGTATCATCAATCACATCAACCTCCACTTTTGGGAAATCTGTATGATGCACGGAAAGAACATCTAAACGTTTGGTTGCCTGATTCAGATTATTGAAAAGCCAGTCGGCAAAAAATGGAGCGATGGGAGCAATCAGTTTGCTCAGAGTTTCTAAACATTCATATAAGGTCTGATAAGCTGAAATTTTATCCGCTTCATATTCTCCTTTCCAGAAACGGCGGCGGCAAAGTCGAACGTACCAGTTACTTAAATGAGCATCTACAAAATCTTCTATTAATCTTCCGGCCTGTGTAGGTTCATACAAATCAAAACTTTCGGTGGCGGATTTGATAAGTGAATTCAAGGAGGATAAAATCCATTGGTCAATTTCAGGCCTTTCTTTTACCGGTATATATGCTTCTTTAAATTGGAAACCATCCAGGTTCGCATACAATACAAAAAACTGGTAAGTATTATACAATGTTCCAAAGAATTTTCGTTGAACTTCTTTGATACCGTCTTCGTCAAATTTCAGACTATCCCAGGGCGATGCATTCGTAATTAGATACCATCTGGTAGCATCCGCACCATAACTGTTTATGGTTCCAAACGGGTCCACAACATTACCAAGCCTTTTGCTCATTTTGTTGCCGGATTTATCCAATACCAATCCATTACTTACAACTGTTTTAAACGCTACACTGTCAAATAATAAAACACCTAAAGCATGTAAAGTGTAAAACCAACCACGCGTTTGATCAACACCTTCAGCAATAAAATC
This sequence comes from Ferruginibacter sp., assembly GCA_046593675.1. GTDB lineage: Bacteria > Bacteroidota > Bacteroidia > Chitinophagales > Chitinophagaceae > Ferruginibacter. The sequence goes on along the minus strand of JBKJSZ010000274.1, from coordinate 2,000 downwards.
TGCAGGAAAATTCTGTTCAAATGTTTCTTTGTTTTCAAAAGGAAAATGCCATTGTGCATACGGCATGGCGCCACTGTCGAACCACACATCCACCAGGTCCGGAACACGTTTCATCGGTTCACCTTTGCTGCTGACTAAAATGATATCATCCACATAAGGTTTATGAAGATCCAGAATACCATTGTGTAAGTAATGTGCATTTACATCGCCACCCAATAGTTCACTGGCTTTTTTAATTTCTTCATTTAATTCTGCAATGCTGCCGATGCATTTCTGCTCAAGACTATCTTCCGTTTTCCATAGAGGAAGTGGTGTTCCCCAAAAACGGCTGCGGCTTAAATTCCAGTCCACCATATTTTCCAGCCAGTTACCAAAACGGCCGGTTCCGGTTGCGGGCGGTTTCCAGTTGATGGTTTTATTCAGTTCCACCATTTTTTCTTTAACAGCGGTGGTTTTAATAAACCATGCATCAAGCGGATAATAAATGATAGGCTTATCCGTGCGCCAGCAATGCGGATAACTGTGTTCATATTTTTCTACTTTAAAAGCCTTGTTCTCTCTTTTTAGCCGGATCGATATATCCACATTTACATCTGTATAGGATGGATCGTCTTTATAATTTTTGACAAACCTGCCGCTGAATTCACCCACACCGTTAATAAATTTTCCTTCTTTATCCACTAAGGTGAGTATACCTAAATTGTTTTTCTTTCCAACTTTATAATCATCTGCACCAAATGCTGGAGCGGTATGTACTATTCCTGTACCGTCTTCTGTAGTTACAAAATCTCCGGTAATTACTTTGAAAGGTTGTGCACCCGGAGTCTGTTCCAGAATAGCAGATAATGAGTTCGCTTCAAAGGGCAATAATTGTTCATATTCTAATCCTTCGAGTTGTGATCCTTTTATTACATCAACTTTTTTCCAAGGAATAATCTTATCTCCTTCTTTGTATGCATCAAAATCTACATTCTCTGCTTCCAGTTTAAAATATTTTGGAACAAGGGCTGTTGCTAAAATCAACTGCACTTTTAAAAAGGTATATGGATTAAAAGTTTCTATAATAGAGTATTCAATTGCAGAACCAACTGTTAAACCAAGGTTGCTGGGTAAAGTCCAGGGCGTTGTTGTCCATGCCATAAAGAAAACTTCCTCTGATCCGTTTTTGAATAAAAAATCAGAAGATGAATTTTTAACCGCCTTAAACATGGCCACGGCACTGGTATCTTTCACATCTTTATAAGTGCCTGGCTGGTTCAGTTCATGGCTGCTTAAGCCGGTTCCTGCTGCGGGTGAATAAGGCTGAATACTTACACTTTCATAGAGGTAGCCTTTATCATATAAGGTTTTCAAGCACCACCATAAAGTTTCTATATAACTATTTTCAAACGTTACATAAGGGTTTATAAGATCCACCCAATAGCCCATTTTTTTTGTAATGTCATCCCATTTGTCTTTATAGCGCATGACTACTTCCCTGCACTTTTTGTTATAATCTTCAACGGAAATTTTTACACCAATATCTTCTTTTGTAATTCCGAGTTCTTTCTCCACGCCGAGTTCAACAGGAAGTCCGTGTGTATCCCACCCACCTTTTCTTTTTACCTGAAAACCCTGCATGGTTTTATATCTGCATACCAGATCCTTTAATGTTCTTGAAATTACATGGTGAATGCCGGGCAATCCATTAGCACTGGGCGGACCTTCAAAAAAAACAAAAGGATTTTTTCCTTCACGAAAGGTAACGCTGCGTTCAAATGTCTGTTCTTTCTGCCATTTATCTAATATTTCCTGGCTGATCGCCGGTAAATTCAATTGCTGATATTCCCTGTATCTTAATGACATTACCTCGTAAAATTTAAGTGTGCGAAGTTAATGAAAATGCCGCGTGCGCCTAATGAACCTTTTTGAAAGGTTTTATTAAATTAATTCCATTTATAAACTGTGAAAATTTTATAAAAATTTAAATCGACTTTTATTGTAAATCAATGGATAGTGAA
>JBKJSZ010000138.1:0-7972 GCA_046593675.1 Ferruginibacter sp. | reverse complement strand
ATGCTACTGCAAAACCTGCAATAACAAAACTAATAATGCTAACAAGTATTATTTTTTTCTATTAAGCATAGCTTAGCTTAAATCGTTTATAAATGAAAACGAAAAAAATTATACTTGTTACCATTATTAGTTTTGTTATTGCAGGTTTTGCAGTAGCATGGTATATGTATAATAAAGGGCCCGTAAATATTCAGAACGAAATTGGCATTGCTGTAACAGCGGAAGATTTGTATGCAACATTTGCACAAGATTCCATCTCCGCTCAAAAGTTATACAATAATAAAATTGTTGTGGTAACCGGAAACATAGAAAAAATTCAAACGAATAATGAAAAGCAACAAGTTATTCTTTTACATACTAATGAAAATGGAGCTTATGTCAATTGTACTATGGATGAACCCACAAATCAAAAATCAGGAACTATTATTGCCATAAAAGGTATATGTGGCGGAATAGGACAGGGAGATGTTGACCTGGGTTTAAAAGGTGATGTTTATATAACCAGAGGAATTATATCTCAACAATAATAAGTATGAAACACAATACTTTTTTTATTATATTTTTTATCATTTTTATTTCATGTAAACACGCCGTACCTGAAACGATCATTCCCGAACCTCCACCAAATGGAGGAACGGGAACGGGAACTGGTACAGGAACCGGTGGAACAACTTCCCCTCTGGTATGTTTTGAATCACAGATCCTTCCAATCTTTCTTAGCAATTGTGCAAAATCTAATTGTCATGATGCAGCTTCGGCTAATAAAGGATATATATTCGACAGCTATCAGAATATCATCAGCAGAGGTATTCGTCCGGGAAGAGCTACCAACAGTGATGTTTACAAAGTATTATTTGAAACCGGAAATAAAAAAATGCCTCCTCTTCCAAATCCTGATCTTACCGCAGAACAAAAAGCATTGATCGGAAGATGGATTAATGAAGGTGCATTAAACACAACCAATTGCGGAACCAGTTGCGATACAAGCAGGTTTACTTTCTCTGCAGATATAAAAAATATTTTAATTAATAATTGTACGGGTTGTCATGGCGGAACTACACCTGCCAACAATATGAATTTTACAACCTATGATGGTGTAAGAGCAGTTGCAATAAATGGTAAATTAATGGGCGCCATTACACATGCTCCCGGGTTTTCGCCTATGCCTAAGAACGCATCTAAATTAAGCGATTGTAATATTACAAAAATTAGAAAATGGATTGCATCCGGTTCGCCAAATAATTAAATATGAAAACGCTTTCTAATTTTATATTAATGGTCATCTGTTGCATTGGAGTATGCATACTACATTCAGGTTGCTATTATGATAAAGAAGAATTATTATATGGTGGCAATATCTGTGATACCTCTACGGTAACTTTTAGCCGTTCCGTTTCCCCCATATTAAGTTCCTCTTGTAACAGTTGCCATTCAGGAAACACGCCTTCTTATGGAGTACGGTTAGATAATTATATAGATGTAAAAACACAGGTAGATAACAACAAACTTGCAGGTGTGATTACTCATGCGACCGGTTTTTCACCTATGCCTAAAAATGCTGCTAAATTAAGCGACTGCAATATTGCAATCATTACAAATTGGATCAATGCAGGCGCACCTAACAATTAAAATTAAATAATATGAAAAATACCATTATCGCCATTTTACTATTTACAACAGCAGGCAACGTAAACGCACAAAAAGTTTTTACTAAGAACGGAAACATTTCCTTCTTCTCTAAATCACCTCTAGAAAATATTTCTGCAAAAAATAACCAGGTGATGAGTGTATTGAATGTGCAGACAGGAGATATGCAATTTTCTGTGATCATCAAAAATTATCATTTTGAAAAAAGTCTGATGGAAGAACATTTCAATGAAAACTATTTAGAAAGTAACAAATTTCCGAAAAGCACTTTCAAAGGAAAGCTTAGTGATTTGTCCAAAATAGATTTTACAAAAGATGGAACTTACAATGTGGTGGTAAATGGTGACCTTAATTTACATGGCGTTACAAAAAACATTGCAGCGCCGGGGATTATTATTGTAAAAAATGGTCTTGTCTCCGCTAGTTCCACCTTCAAAATAAAACTGGCGGATTACGATATATCCATTCCCAAACTTGTAAAAGATAACATTGCAGAAAGTATTGAGATATCTGTGAATTGTTCTTATGATCAAAAAATGTAACATGCTCCGTAATATTTTAAGTATAATACTATTATTATCTATAAGCTTATTTGCTTCTGCACAGCAAGATACTACCGACCTCTTAGGCCAGTTGGAAAAAGAAGTGATGGCAGATAATAAAAGCCAAATAAATTATGCTACAGCCGCATTTAAAACTACCCGCTTAATTAACGGTCATACTATTGAAAATGTAGGAAAAGGTGTGTTAGATGTAAAAATATCTCACCGCTTCGGGCGTATTAACCAGGGTGGTTACCAGTTATTCGGTTTGGATAATGCTACCATGAGAATGGGTCTTGATTACGGCATAACACGTACGTTGATGATTGGAATAGGCAGAAGTACTTTCGAAAAAACTTACGATGCATTTTTTAAGTTTAAATTAATGAGCCAAAGCACCGGTAAAGTAAACGTTCCTGTTACAATAAGTTATGTTCCAACAGTAGCTCTGAAGACATTGAAATTTCAGGATACGTCCAGAAAAAATTATTATACATCAAGATTTACTTTTTCACACCAGCTATTGATAGGCAGAAAGTTTTCGGAAGGCTTTTCTTTACAAATGATGCCTACTGTGATTCACCATAATCTTGTAACCAGAGCATCAGAGCCAAATGATAGTTATGCTATGGGTATAGGTGGCAGAAAAAAATTAACTAAAAGGTTAAGTCTCAATGCTGAATATTACTATCAGATACCGGAATATAAATTAGCCGGCACCACAAATTCTTTTTCCGTGGGTTTTGATATTGAAACCGGCGGCCACGTCTTTCAATTGCATTTCACGAATTCACAAGGCATGTCTGAAAAATCTTTTATTTCAGAAACCACAGGTGAATGGAGCAAAGGCGATATCTTTTTTGGCTTTAATATTTCAAGAGTATTTACCGTTGGAAAAAACCATCGGTAAATACCACTATTTTAAGAAGAATGCATTAGAAAAACTGTATCTTGAAAATAATAAATTTTTATGTTCAGGATAATTTTGATAATCACTTTACTATGTACAAGCTCGGTACTGTCTGCACAGGTATTAACCATTAAAAAAGGATCTGTATATTTTCGCTCGGATGCACCATTGGAATTAATTAAAGCGGAATCGGAAGAATTAAAAGGTAAACTGGATCTTTCAAAAAAAATATTTGCATTCGTTATCAGGATCAAATCTTTCAACGGTTTTAACAGTCCGCTGCAAAAAGAACATTTTAATGAAAATTATCTTGAGTCAAAATTATATCCTGATGCCAACTTCAGTGGAAAGATCATAGAAGATATAGACCTTACCGAGAATGGAATGTTTGCCATACGAGCAAAAGGGAAACTAACTGTTCATGGTGTAACACAGGAAAGAATAATTAAAGTAGCGCTTATTGTTAAGAATGGAAAAATTTCTTTATCCTCTTCATTCACTGTTATGCTTGATGAACATAATATACCTATCCCAAAAGTTGTTCATGAAAAATTAGCATCAGAAATAAAAATTGAAGTGAAAGCAGAAATAGAATAATGCGTTATCGTTCTTTCATATTCACTCTGCTTATTTTCATTTCAGCCGTGGTGCCTGCACAAATCATACCTGTAAAAAAATTTACTATAGAAAGCGAAACAGGTATTGCAAAAATCAATGTATTATTCAAAAAAAAAAATGGTTATCTGCTTGCAGGAACCAGGCTCGGATTATTTAAGTTTGACGGGTTAAAGTTCAGCTCTTTAAATTTCCAGAACCCCGACTTTATTGATAATGTTACGGCAATACATGAAGACAGAAAAGGAAAAATGTGGATAGGTTTCGAAAGTGGCCGAATTGCGAACATCATCAACAATCAACTTGTTAACTGGAATCCCGAAGAAGGAACACCTAAACAAAAAATCAACTCCATTATTTCTGATACAGAAAACAATATCTGGTTTTCCACAAATGGCGAAGGATTATACTACACCAAAAATAAACATCTATATCTGATTAATGAAGAGGAAGGATTACAGGAACAAAATATTAACTCCATTTGCATTACGAAGAACAAAGATATAATAGCTGGTACAGACAAAGGGCTTGCCGTCATCAATAATTCTAAACCCAAAATCAGCATTCAATTTATTACACCTAAAGATGGTTTACCCGATTATATTATTACCACCATTTGCCCGATCAATGAAAATGAATATTGGTTAGGCTTCCAGGATAAGGGCATTTGTTTATACAATCATCTTACAAAAAAGATAATTATCCCTTTCATTGATTCTGCCTGGAAATACGGAACCGTAACTTCCATCGCTTCTGCGCAAAATAATATATGGATTGGTACAGAAAACAATGGTGTGATAGTAATGGATAGCGCAACCAAAAATCTTGTTCCATCCGGTATTATGGTGGAAAAAAATATCTCTGATATTCTTCCCGATGATTTTGGAAATATATGGATCGCAGGAAAGGATAATACCATTAACAGAATACCGGGTTTAACTATCAGAATTTTTCCATTGCCAGCCATTACATTGTTTAATCATATTCATGCAATTTTAAAAGATAATTCGGGAAACTTCTGGTTAACAAATCAAAAAAATCATTTGCTTGTATTTGATTCGTCTCTTACAAAATTATTACACACCTTAATTTTACCGGGCATTACCGAAAAAATAGATATCACTTCCTTGTACCAGGATGCATGCGGAAAAGTCTGGGTGGGAACTGTTGGAAACGGACTTTTTATTATAGACCCAAAAAATTTATCGTTTAGTCATTTTCCGAAAAATAATGCATTTAATAAACGGACAATTTTGTCTATCAATGGAAAAAATAATAAAGTTTTTATTAGCAGCCTTGAAGGCACTTTTTATGTGTTAACAGATACTACAAAAAATTGTGTCGATTATCAATTTCGTGAAGTAGATATTAAAAGTGCCGGAACTAATTATGTTTACGCAATTTTTGAAGACAGCAAAGGAGATATCTGGTATGCAACAGATGGCAATGGAATCATCCGTAATCATCATGGATCCTATACCGTTTATGGCAAAAATGTTCTGACAGATGACCGCATCTACTCTATCACAGAAGATCGTTTACAACAACTTTGGTTCAGTACAGCATCACATGGTATTTACAAATTCAATGGATCGTTTCACAATTATGGGCTGAAAGAAGGTTTGACAGATCTCCATATTTCAACTATACGACTTGATAATTCCGGTAACATTGTTATCCTTCACAAAAAAGGAATTGATATTCTTGACCCGCAATCGGGAAAAATAAATTTGTTCAATAATGCCAACGGCATCATTAATATTAATACGGAGGATCTTGATGCATCTACAATGGATAAAGAGGGAAACATATTTTTTTCTACTGAAAATGGTGTTGTTCAATATGCACCTGTATCACAAAAATTACCGCAACCAAAAACAATCATCGAAAGTGTGACTTTATTCATGAAAAATTTAGGTGATGAACCTACTCACCAATTTCAATATGATGATAATAATTTTACCTTCAATTATACCGGTTTATATTATACAGATCCGGAACAGGTTTTTTTTCAATATAAGCTCGAAGGTTTTGATACTTTATGGATTAATACAAAAGACAGAAGTGTAACTTTTTCAAAACTACCTCCCGGCAAATATGTTTTTCATATTCAATCAGCATTAAATAAACAATTTTTTCAGGCTGACGAAGCTACTTATTACTTTACCATCAAACAGGCATTTTATAAAACCTGGTGGTTTATTACACTATGCCTGATTGCTATAGCCGCTATTTTTATTGTGATCGTGCGTAACCGTGAACGTTCATTGCGACGGATGGAAACTTTACGCGTTGAAAAAATACAATTTCAATTTGAAGTATTGAGAAACCAGATTAATCCGCATTTTTTATTTAATAGTTTCAATACGCTCATTTCCATCATTGATGAAAATCCCAAAATAGCCATAGAATATGTTGAACAACTTTCCGATTTCTTCAGGGATATCGTAAAATATCGGGAGAAAGAGACCATAACATTAGATGAAGAACTTACGTTATTGCAAAATTATTTTTACCTCCAACAAAAAAGATTTGGCGAACAGATCCGTTTGCAAGTAAACATTTCCTCTGATCATAAAAAACATTGTTACATTCCGCCTCTCACTTTACAACTGCTGATGGAAAATGCCATAAAACATAATGTATTCTCTAAAAAGAATATTTTGAATATTTTAGTGGAAATGACCGCTTCCGGTGTAATTGTTTCCAATAACATTAACCCTAAAAAAGAAATTTCTAAAGGCGAAGGAATGGGATTGCAAAATATTATTAACAGGTATAAATTACTCACCAATAAAACCGTAAAAATAAATAGTACAACGGATCAATTTACTGTTACCTTGCCAATGATAGAACATGCCTGATTTTTTAATCATAGAAGACGAACAACCTGCTGCAAAACGTTTGTGGAAACTGATTCAGGAAATTGAACCTAAAGCTACATTGTGTGCTGTATTAGAAAGTGTAACAGAAACCATCGAATGGTTATCTGTGAATAAAACACCAGATCTTATTTTTTCTGATATACAATTGTCGGATGGAATTAGTTTTGAAATATTTTCATCTGTAACGCCCGATTGTCCCATCATTTTTATTACGGCATTTGATCAATATGCGATAGATGCATTCAAATTAAACAGCATCGGTTATTTATTAAAACCTGTTAAGAAAGAGGAACTACAGGCTGCTGTTCAAAAATATCAAATGCTACATCGCAAAGAAATGTTACCCGATCTGAAACAATTATTAGAATCATACAATAAACAAGAAACTGCTTACAAAAAACGATTCGTGGTAAAATATGGTGAGCATTTAAAAACCATCAATATAGATGATATAGCCTATTTTAATACGGAAGATAAAATTACATTCCTGACATTGAAAGAAGGACGTAGGTATGTAACAGATTTTAATCTTGATCAATTGGAATCCATGCTGGACCCGAAAAATTTCTTCCGCATAAATCGTCAATTTATCATATCCATACATTCTATAGCAGAGATGTTCTCTTATACTAAAAGTCGTGTGCTGATAAAACTTCAACCGGCTTCAAAAATTGAAACCATTGTAAGCACTGAAAGATCCGCATCTTTCAAAAATTGGTTAGGAAGTTAAAATTCATTTGATAAATTTCCCCTTTCAACGTTCTTTTATTCTCATTCAGTTATCTTTTTTTGATACTTGCTTTTTGTTGATCCATATTTACTGAATAAATAGATTATTATGAAAAGTCAAACGTTTTCTTTGCCAAATATTTTTTATGCAGTTACATTGATTTGTTTTTCATTTCTGCTTACATCATCATCCTGTTCCAAAAGCGACGATGTTCCGGCAAACAATATTATCAATACTGATTACACAGGTAACTGGAAAGTCAATATGTTTTTTGATGATACGGATGAAACATTCAAGTTTAATGGCTACACATTTATTTTTGCAAACGCCGGAGTTGTAACCGCAGGTAACGGAACCAATAATGTTACCGGAACCTGGTCGCTCACCGGCAATCAACTGGTTCTTAATTTTGGAACCACAACAGATTTTGAAGAACTTAACGATGATTGGCTTATTGTAGAAAAAACGGCTACAACTATAAAGTTGAAAGATGACAATCCGGCCCGGAATGAAAGGCTTGAATTCATCAAATTATAATTCTTTATAAATCATTTCAGTTTTAAGATCCAATTTTCACAGAAAATTCCACATTAACGATCATTGAAAGCCGTAACATTTTGAGTTACGGCTTTCTTGTTATAGC
>JBKJSZ010000120.1:0-3248 GCA_046593675.1 Ferruginibacter sp. | reverse complement strand
TGGATGAATTGAGTGATGAAGATAAACTGGTTGTATCTCGTGCACGAAAAGTTCAACGTTTCCTGAGTCAACCTTTCTTTGTGGCAGAACAATTCACGGGTTTGAAAGGCGTATTGGTGCCTATTGAAGATACCATTCGTGGTTTCAATTCTATTATGGATGGTGAAGTGGATGAATATCCTGAAGCTGCTTTCAACCTTGTTGGTACATTGGAAGATGCTATCGAAAAAGGTAAAAAACTGATGGCGGCTGCTAATGTATAAAAGATTAAGATTTAATTAATGACACTCGAAATATTAACACCGGAAAAAAAGATTTTCAGCGGAGAAGTGTATGGCGTACAGTTGCCGGGCATTTCTGGTTTATTTGAAGTACTGGACAAACATGCTCCTTTGGTAAGTGCTCTCAAATCTGGTAACCTTAAAATTTTAAATGATAAATCTGCCACCACTACTTTTGCTATCCAAAGCGGATTTGTGGAGGTTAACAATAATAAAACAATCGTGCTAGTTGAAGGTGCGGAAGAACTGTAATAATTTAATTTTATTTTATATGATGCCGGTTTTTCGCCGGCATTTTTATTTAAAATTGTTTTTTCATTTGTATATAACTCCAGCCCGTGAAAGGAATAATTAAAAATGAAAGCCACCAGAGCGGTATGGCAGAAAAGTATAGTATTGTTGCAACAAGTAAAAGATAAAAAGGATATAAAAGAAACATCCCGGCTACCATAACAGAATCATAATGATCATTTTTAAAATTTCTGCCCAAAACAAATTTTACCAGCAAATAAGGTAATATGTGAAATAACCATCCGAAGAAAAAAGGAATGGTCAGTAGTATTTTTTTTAAAAAAGAATGCTGAATGAAAAATGCTTTTTGTATTGATGTAGAATCAGCTTTATCAAATTGCCATACGAGTGCATCCAGTTCTTTTTTTAAAATTTCATTAAATACTTGAATATTTTTTCCATAAGAAATATCAGATCCGGCATCTTTCAACGTTATTGGGTTGCCGAAATTGAGCTGAATATTTTTCCCAAAACTTTTAAACGACTGATAATTTATTCCTGCAGGCAAAATGGTAAGGTCAATACCTTCGCTCCAGCTACTAAGGGCAAGCCTTGCTGTTCCTTTTTTTAAAGGACGAAGTTTCCATTCGTTTACGCAACGCCCTTCGCTAAAGATTAAAACAATACCATTTTTTTTAAAGATCTCCCTGCACCTGGAAAATGTGCTGTAATTCTGATCCAGGTTTTGAGCACCTTCGCTCAAACGATACACCGGCATCATTTTCAAGGCAGTTAAAATTTTATTATAGAATCTATTTATATATACATCACCTCTAACCAAAGAATAAACAGGTCGCTTAAATAAGGTGGCAATAATGATAGCATCTAAAAAAGAATTGGGATGATTGGCAGCAATCAGTAAAGGTCCTTTTGTATCTAAAATTTCTTTTTGATGGACATGAATGTTCCTGCAATAAAAAAATAATGCAAGTTTAGAAGGGATTTTTAAAATGCTATAAAGCAAATGAAATAATTTAAATGTGCAAACAGGTATATGTGCGTATGTGCAAATATACAATTGTGTGTAGGTGCTTATTCCCTCATTTAATTTTGCAAATTTGCAAATGTCTAATTCAACTGCGGATCAATAGGGAAATGAATCATTAATGCATATTTACCTCCCAGATGGCGTAAACCTTCTTTCCAGATTTCTTCATAAGGTGTTTTAAAAACCAGTGATGAATAAGTGGTGGCAACCAGCCATGTTTTTTCAGATAATTCATTATCTAATTGTCCGCTTTCCCAACCACTGTATCCTATAAAAAATTTAATTTTTGTCAGGTCTATAGACTCTGTTTTAATCAGTAGTTTCAATGTTTCAAAATTACCGCCCCAATATATATCCCCGCTTACATGCTGGCTTTCGGGTATTAACTCCGGGCATTGATGTAAATAATGAATCGTATCCATTTGTACGGGTCCGCCGGTATATACCGGAATGGGAAATCCTTCCAGGTCAGTTATAAGATCATCCAAAGTATGTTCATACAATTTATTCAAAACAAAACCAAATGTGCCTTCTTCACTATGCCTGCACAGCATAATAACGCTGCGCATAAAATTCGGGTCTTTTAAAAAAGGTTCGGCTATTAGTAATGTTCCTTGTGTAGTATCTCCCATTGTTCTTTATATTTATACAATTATGTCAAGTTAAAATTCGACAAAAACTAATCCAAATCAAATTTCAACTACTTAACTGCTATACATTTGCAATAATGTACATCTTTTCGTTTGCATGAAAAAAATTTTCCCGATAATTTCTATATTGATTCTTCTCTCTTTATTGGGATTAATATTTTTTCAATTTATGTGGCTCAAAACTGCCCGTGAAGTTAAGGAGCAACAATTTCTACAAAATTTCAAACTGGCCACAGCGGAGGCTGCAGAAAAACTGGTTCAGGACCATACCGGATTTATTCCGATGAATAAAAAGTCGGACTTGCTGTTTCCTGACCGAATGCAGAATGAATATTTGAAACCTTCCGTGATACAACGATTCAGTAAAGAAGAAATTTCAGAAATCATCAGGAAAGCATTAGCCAATCACTCTCTGGAAAATGTACATTTTGAATATGCGGTAACCGAAAATTCCATAACCGGAGATGAGGTGCAGTCTGCAGATTTTTATAAATATTATCTGGATTCTACCAACAATAATCAGATGATCATTCCATTGATCGCTCCAAGCGGGAGTGCTTTAGAAAACCTAAGCAGGGAAGAATATCTTGTGGTACTGGTTCCGAATGAAAATTCCGTTATTCTAAAAGGAATTACCTGGTTTATTTTAGGCGCTGTACTTTTTACTTTAATCATTACTGCCGCATTTTTTATTACAATAAGAACATTGTTAAGACAAAAGAAGCTGAGTGAAATAAAATCAGACTTTATTAATAATATGACGCATGAATTTAAAACTCCGCTGGCTACTATATCGTTGGCTGTTGATGCGTTGAAAAATGAAAAGGTGAGTGCTGATCCGGAAAAAACAAAATATTTTACCAATATCATAAAAGAAGAAAATAAAAGAATGAATAAGCAGGTGGAAACAATCCTGCAAGCGGCATTACTGGATAAACAAAGAATTGAATTAAATCTGAAACCTTTATCTGCACATGCTTTAATTACGGTTGCTGTAAATAATATTTCACTTCCCCTTGCGGAAAAAAACGGAGAACT
>JBKJSZ010000369.1:0-3900 GCA_046593675.1 Ferruginibacter sp. | reverse complement strand
CCCTGGCATTATTGCCGGGGTTTTTTATTAGGTCTTATCAATCTGTTAGGTCTTAAGACCTAACAGGTTGATAGAAAGTTGAAAAAATAGATATCTCTTTATTTTGAAAACACCGTATTTAAGAATGGAAAAATTTTCCTGTAGAAGTATGGTTATTATTATTTCTATTGAATAAAATAAACCTTCTTTATTTTGCCTCCGTCAATGTGATAGATTGCCGTAGCTTCTACGGGTTTTGTACCAAAGCCCAGTACACTTTCTTTATCAATAATAATATTCCCTTGAATTATCCTTTGTGTAATTTCACAATGCAAATCAGGTATCACATTAAAGAATGCATAATCTTTTCTCATAGCATCTTTTCCTTTTGATAAAAGTTTATCAGGATACTCGTATAGCTCCACATCATCAGCATAGGGTTCTAAAAATGCTTCTATATTACGGGCATTGTATGCATTAAGTTGGCGTTGTACCAATGCAAGGGCTGTTTCTTTAATGAGAGTATCTGGTTTAATCAAATATCCCTTATTAATTACTAAATTTATTTGCAGCAAATTTAGCAAATCTTCCACTGGATTTGCCTCCAGTAATATCATATCGGCTGTTTTACCTACTGTAATACTGCCTGTTACTTTTTCTTTATTAAAAATGAAAGCCGGGTTTATTGTTGTAGACTGTAATATTTTCCAATTAGACATACCACTTTTTTTCATAGCTTTTAACTCTCCTAATAATGAAGTTCCGTGCATGGTACCAATGTTGCCTGCATCTGTACCCGCCACAATTGTTATACCTGCATCTGATAATTTTTTTAGATTTACCAAGCAAACAGAATCTTGTTTTTCATAAAGAGATTTGCCAGATCTAACGCTGTTTTTATAGATATTTATCAGGCTTTGTTCTGGTAAATGTTTAAGATCTGATAAACTTCCTAATTGAACAGGGTTAGCATTTTTTAATTCGTAAGGGGAAAAATTAAGTTGTTGACCAAAAGTTTTACCATAATTATCAAATACAGTCAATGTAGGACAAAGAATAACATTTTTCTCTTTCAATATTTTTATAAAAGCATCAGTAATAATTTCATCATCTACACTATGCACTAAATAGTCGCAGCCATTTTCTACGGCAAGTTGTGCGGTTATTCTTTCTGTAGCATGAATGGCAACTTTTAAATTATGTTTATGGCTTTCTTCAATGATAGCTTTAATAATGGGTAAATATTTACGAGCAGATTGTTCTTTGTCTTTACCTGCTTCCAGTATATACCATATTTTAATAAAATCAGGGTGAAAAGGTATTTGCTCCTGTACCTTTTTCCTTCCTTCATTTTCGTTAGTCACAAGTGCAAATGGTTCATTGTCTCCCAGGTTTTTAAATACTTCCGGTTCATTGGTAGTTAATAAAGGGCCCGTCATGTAAACAGCAGGTGCAAAACTCTTACCCTTGAATTTATCTCTGAGCTGTAAAAATTTTTCCGTTGCCCCTACATCTATTACTGTAGTTATACCATTGATAATATTGCGCTAAAGCACATCTTTCATATTAAGACGGTTCCATTCTATTTCTTTTTCATAAGGCATATATTTTCTTAAGTCGATCCCGTCAGGTCTGGTATACAAACCACCGCTTTGGAAAAAATGAATGTGCGCATCGGTAAGTCCGGGCATTAAATATTTCCCTCTTCCGTCAATAATAGTGGCCTCTGCAGGTAAGTTTGTTTTTAATTTCGAAGTAATGGAAGAAATGCTGTTACCGGTAATACCAACGGTAACGTTGGGCATTATCTTTTGATTTTCCACATCAACCAGATTAACATGGGTAATATAGGTTTTGGTGCCGGGGTTTATAACAGCTCCTTCATCTAAGCCTAATAATTTACTTTCTTTATTAGCTAATTCAAATGCCTTAAATGCAGAGATTTGTTTTTCTGCCAGTGAAACAGTTTTAATATATACCTGCCAGTAATTCCATTGTTTTACAAAGTTTATTGCATCTGAAAAAGTAATACTGTCATTGCCTGATAAGTATTTATTTGTCAGTTCTATAAATTTCTTTTTTTCTTCCAGCGGATTAGCTTTCGTATAAATATTATTCACTTGATCTTTTCCATCTTCCGGCAATGCCAGATATAATTCATTAAATTTATTTTTATACGCAGATTCATAACTGGTAACCGATTTATTCTGCGTGGCCAGCATTGCCAGGCAATGTACCCTGTAATGAAAGCCCGGAATATTTTTTAATTCTTTTTCTGGTACAGCCAGAGTAGCAAAGCTATCCAGCGACTGTATAGTAGCTGAGTAATCATTTTTTGCAAAATAAAAACGAAACATATCGTTGAAATAACCCACTCTGTCAGCATTCGAATAAAATTTTATTACATTATCTGATAGAGAATGAATACCTCTTTCATAATTGCTAGTATCAGAAAAATCAGACTTTGGGAAAAATATATTCTTTGGAATACTGTTTATTTGTCCGTTTGTAGTATAAAGCAAAATCAGTGTAAAAATCAGTAAATAATATTTCATAATTATTGTTTGATTCAGGGTCATTGAAATCAGATTACATTCAGCATTGCCTCATACCGAAATAGGATTAATTTGAATATATAAGCCATAGATTCGGTTTTCTGGAATTAACCGAAGTTCAATTTAAGTTAAAAAGACCAACCTGTTAGGTCTTAAGACCTAACAGGTTGGTAATATCATTTTTTAAAATTAAAAAGAAAAATAACTAACATTGCTATCAATAACCTATTCCTTTTAATTAAATTATATATTATTAATTTATAAAGATGAATACTAATTCTTTAGTAAAAGCGGGCATTCTAACCTTGTTATTGGTATTAGCTACTGTTGCTAGTTGGGAGTTATACTTACGAAACAAAGGCATTGAAACTACTTATTTAGATGATCCTGCACTATGGACACATAAGAGGAATATGGTTTATGAGCCAGCAGATAAAGCCACAGTTTTTATTGGTTCATCCCGTATTAAGTTCGATCTGGATATTGATACCTGGCAAAATATTACCCACGACCATGCTATACAATTAGCTTGTGTAGGAAGTAACCCAATACCGTTATTAGAAGATCTTGCGAATGATAAAAATTTTAAAGGAAAGTTGGTTGTTGATGTAACCGAAGGTTTATTTTTTTCAACAGCCGACGGGAATACCAGGCGACCCGCTGAAAATTTGAAATATTTTAAAGAAAGAACACCAGCACAGCAAGCAAGTTTTCATATCAATCATTTCTTAGAATCGCAGTTTGTTTTTTTGGATAAAGAATGGCACTCTTTAAATTCAACATTAGATAAATGGCCGATTAACGACCGGCCAGGTGTATATAATTTTCACGGCTTTCCTTCCGGCTTTGGCAGGGTAAAATTTAACCGGCAGGAATATATGACCAATGAATTTTCTGCAGATACGGTAGAGCAAAATAAGGTTAAAAATATTTGGGATTCTTTTAGAAAGGCAAGTAAAGAACCTCCTGCTTCGGGAGCCAAATTGGATTCTATATTGAATGTGGTAAGAACAGCAGTTAATAAAATAAAAGCCAGGGGAGGCCAGGTTTTATTTGTAAGAACACCATCCAGCGGCGCCTATCTTATGGGTGAAAAAATGGGTTTCCCAAGAGAAAAATATTGGGATAGAATTCTGGCTGTAACTAATTGCCCCGGTATTCATTTTGCCGATTACCCGGCCATTGATCATTTTATTTGTCCCGAATTTTCACATTTAAGCCTGCCGGATGCAGTTGTGTTTACAAAAAATTTTATTAAGATTTTGAGCGAAGAAAAAGGATGGAAGTTTTCTCAATAGATAGTGTTTTTTAAAGTAATACCCTAATAACCAATTGCATTAAATAAATCTTAATTAAAAAAAAATTT
>JBKJSZ010000414.1:0-5765 GCA_046593675.1 Ferruginibacter sp. | reverse complement strand
CTGTAGAAACTAAAGTCCGTTTGTGTCTTGTTAGACAATCGTTCAATATAAAATTTGTTTTTTTATTTTTTCAAATAAGCCGAATACATCCATACCCGTTTTTCCTGCTCTCTTATATAATCACTCAGTAAAGCACTGGTGCCCTCATCATCAGCCTCTGCTGTTAAGGCTAATAAAGATCTTTGTTTTATAATGAGTTCCTCAAAAGTTTTCAAAATATTTTCAATTGCTTTCGTACCATCCGAAATGTTTTTTGTTGGCATTATCGAAGCATTGTTTTCATAATCCTGAAAAGTATGAAAAGGAGTGCTCCCCAAAGTTAAAATCCGTTCTGCCACATCATCAACTTTTGTAAGAAGGTTGTTATATAACTCTTCAAATTTTACATGAAGCTCAAAAAATTTATCGCCTTTTATATTCCAATGAAATCCTCTGGTGTTTTGGTAAAATATCATATAAGTTGCCAACAAAATATTCAATTCATTTGCTAAATGTTCGCTTTTAGCTTTATCAAGACCAATTTTTGTAAGTGCTGCCATTAATAATTTATTTTATAGAAAGAATAATTTGTTTTTTACTTAAAGCATCTTTTAAAGAAGCAGCGGCTTGTTTAATAGATGACTGAATTGCCGCTATGTGAGCCAAAGGATTTAGCATACCATAATCATGTATAAAACCTTTATAAACTTCTATGGTTACCGACACCCCGGCTTCATCTAATTTTCTGCCATACGCTACACCTTCATCATGCAGAATATCATTTTCTGCAACTTGCACTAATGCAGGTGGCAATCCTTTTAATTGTTCAACGGTTGCCTGAAGTGGTGATGCATAAATACTATTACGTTCGTTGGCATCGGTAGTATATTGATCCCACATCCATTGCATTAATGACGAAGTAAGAAAGCGACCTTTTCCAAATTCGGTATAAGAAGGTCTTGTAAAATTTGCATCGGTTACAGGCCATAACAGTAATTGAAAACTGATTTTTGGCCCTTTTTTATCTTTTGCCATTAGCGATACTACTGCTGCCATATTTCCACCAACACTGTTACCCGCAACTGCCAGTCTTGAACCATCAACACCAATTTCTTTTCCATGTTCGGCAACCCATTTTGTAGCAGCATAAGCCTGATTAATGGCAACCGGAAAATGTGCTTCCGGCGATGGTGTATAGTCCACAAAAACGGCCGCTGCTCCACTGTTTATCACAAGGTCTCTCACCAATCTTTTATGTGTTGGATAATCGCCTAATACCCAACCGCCACCATGAAAAAACATGAATACAGGTAACCTGGTTTTTGCACCTTTAGGCTTCATTATATGTATAGTTACCGTTTGACCATCTTCTGAAATTTTTCTTACTGTTTCATCCACATCGCTGTAATTAAAAGCAACAGATTTTTGTGCATTTACCAAAACCATTCTTGCTTCTTTTGGTGGAAGCGATTCTACAGGTTTACCATCGCCACTGTTTAATACTTTGAGAAACGAACGGATATCTTTTAAAATGTTTGGATCATTTTCCGGTTTAATATTTTGTGCCATATTATTTGAGTTTAAAATGAGTAGGCTTATAGCCATTAAAAATGATGATTTTATTGTTGTACTATTCATTGTATATTTTTATTTTAAATTTTACTCAGTTAGATTTTATTAAAAGCTGGCTGAAGCTTGTAGAATTAATTTTATTACTGCTTCCGGTTTTGACAGCATAGTTACATGACTTGCTTTTAATTCAATAGTTGTTGCATTAGCCCTCTTTACCATAAATCTTTCCAACTCCGGGTTAATGGCTTTATCATTTTTTGCTACAATTTTAAAAATCAGGTTTTATTTTCCATGCTGTGTTTTCAGCGGTTACTGTAAATATAACTTGTGATGCCGGCGTTTGTGTTGCAAATTTTAAGTTTTGCTCTCTTGCATTTACATCGCCTGCAAATGCTTTTTTTACACCTTCTTTTGTTAGCGTTAAAAGCCATTAATATTTTGTAAGTATTTGCTTTAACCTGTAGCAGGTGCTTTGGCGCTTAATGAAGGATTCGCCTTTATCCGGCACTACAGCAGCAATATATACCAGTGCTTTTAATTTGGAAGATACACCAGCTTCTCCAATTACAAAGCCGCCCCATGAGTGTCCAACTAAAATTACATCGCCTGTTGCACATTTGCCATACTCAAATTTTAGAAACATAAATAAAACATTAAAAAATAATCTTTACTATAAATTCAAATTTGCGGCAATAGTGAGTAAGGAATGGATAATTAAATTGCGGGTATATTTCAATCAAAATAAAATCTAATGCCTATGGGTTTGCGCAAATTTCAAAATGACCACCTAAAGGCTCAATATTGATGCTAAATATATAATTAAAGTTCATAGTTAATTATATTGCTTGCACTATTCATTGGCTCGAACTGAAGCCAAATAGTACTCTGAAAGTTGAGAAATTTTCAGCGCCCGACATATTTACAGTCGATAAACTTCTGCATATTCATTTTGCCAATACTTCTATTAGCATCAGACCAATTTATAGAATTAAAATATCCAAACAAAAAGTATGGAATTCTTAAAAAGGAAATTGAAGTTTAATTTTAATTTTTAAAATGTTCCGTTACAAGTGTAATCAATTGTTCATCGCTCATTTTGTTTGACGTACTTGTAGTAGACTTTGCATTTTTGTACTGGGGAGTTTCGCTTAAAAATTTAATAAATTGTTCCTGTATCTGACCAGTTCCGGTTACATGTATTTCATCCATGTTGGGAATTGTATGAACAATCTCCTTGAAATATTTCTGAGTTAATGCAATCTCCTGATGATTAGCAGCATTTTCATTTGAATTGCCACTAGCTCCATTATTCTTAACATGTCCTAAAATGGTAAATTCTCCGCTATCGATATCTTTTCTTCCTGCAATAGTAGCATGTTTCGAATCCATCCAAACTCCAAATTGCTTTTTGTTCTTTTCTGCCATGTTGTTTTTATTTAAAGGTAATCTAAAGAAAAACAAATTCTGAGTATATAATTGCTAAGCAGGTCTATTGCTATAATGATGTTAGCAGTTCAGATTTGTTATCCAATTAATATATGTCATTTCAAATTTAATTTCATCGGTACCGTGTGTACCCACTTCTGTCCAGCCTGCTTTTCTGTAAAAATGTTCCGCTCGGGTATTAAAAGCTGTTCCTAACCAAACTGTATTTTTTGTCTGTGTAAAATACCAGTGTAACATAGTCTTATGCAAAAGTTGTCCGATCCCTTTTTTCTCAAATTGTGGGAGTATGAATAATGCCCAGATATTATTTTGTTTCAAGTCAGCAATCGCAAAACCTACAATTTGGTTGTCAATTTCACACACCCAACCTTTCCCTCGTACTGTAATAAATTCTTCACAATCTTTATTAGTCACTAAATCCGGATTAGACAATGTATTTTCTATTACAGAATTTCTTACGATTTGAATTTGTTTTATATCATCAATTTTTGCTTCTCTGATTATCATAATACAATTTGATCATTAATTGTTCTTTCTTGGTTTGTTCAAATTTTAAGGTTAATCATTGGTTCTTGTTAAGTTGCCGTAGCATGACCGATATGTTATAAGCTGGCCTTTTATTTTTCAATGGTATTTCTTAATTCATATATTACATTAAAAGGATAATCTTCATCCATTCTTTCCGGAAGTAAAATAAATCCATTCTTTTCCAAAAGTCTGATAGATCTTACATTTTTGAAATTGGTAAAAGCTTCTAAAGTTGTTAACTCTAATTGTTCAAACCCATATTTAATTACACAAGAAATCGCTTCCGACATTAAGCCCTGGTTATGAAATAAAGGATTCAATTCATATCCTATTTCTGCAGAATTATTATCAGATGAAAAATTCCACAAACAAATTGTTCCAATGAGCTCAGATTCATCCTTAAGTGATATTCCCCAATAAACTGATTCACCATTATCAACTTTGGATTTTATATCCCTTATAAATTTAACTGCATCTTCTATATTCTTTGGTTTCTTCCTATCAATAAATTCGTTAACTGATGTATCAGATCGCAAAAAGAAAATAGACTCTTTATCCATTTCTGACAAAGGACGAAGTAAAAGTCTATCACTAACAAGAAAGGGAAATGGAGAAAACCTCATGCATTTATCTTTTCATTTATTATACTGTTGCTATGAGTGCAATTTAAAAGTTTAGTGATGTATTGAACTGATGTGTAGTTTCACTTGCGAGATGAATTAATTATAGTTTATCAATCTGTATCAAATAAATATTAAAAACTCTGCAATGATCTATTGAACTCATAATTCTCTCCCTACCGGATATAACAGATACTTCTCATCATAATATTTTGTTTTACTGTAAAACCAGGTGAGGATGGCATAAGGGTCGTTTGCAAAGGCTTTGTCGCTTGCTTTCTTTTCTTCAAATTCTTTTTGCAAAACAGGAGAATCCGCTAACATTTTTTTGGCCATCGGTTCCATTACATACGCTTCAATATATTCTGTTCGTTCAAAAATGGAATTGAAAAAACCCCAACTAAAATAAGAGTCTTTTGAAGTTGGTTCCAATAAAATCATCGCCAAATCGCCTAAAGGCTGGTCGGTGGAAATGTACACAGAACCTGCCGGAAATAATTGTTTCCGTATTTCTGGCTTAGTTGTTCCGGATACTTGCATGTGACCCTGAAAAGGAAGGATTTTACCGTTATCATTTCCGAACGTAAATTCCGGAATCCGGTACATTTGAACGGATACTTCAACGGGTTTATTTATAACATCCATTTTAATACCATGCAGTTTTAATCTTTCAATTACTACGTCGCTGGATGGAGGAATCCAATATCCTTTTGGCCTTATAATAAAATCAAATGGTTCAGTTGATTTATAATCAGCAACTGTAAGTGTAACCGGGTTACCCAACCATTCTACGTAATCCGTATTAGTAATTGATGATTTACGAATTACAGATTCAATAGCTGCAAGTTGAAAACTATCCGGTGTAGTAACGGAGGCAACGGCTACGGGTTGATTCGCTCTTGTATCATATCCTACCGCCGTTTTAAATTGGGGAACTTTCCATTGCAAAGGAATTTTTGATATTCTTTGAACTTTATCTGCAGCAGTTATTTTTTTTAATGTTTGTCCACTTGTAGCCAGAAGTTTTAATGTGCTTTCCAGTAAAACATACGTACCTAAAACACGCTGCCGGAATGGCTTTAAAGAATGGTTTTCAACCAGTATGGTAGCGAGGTGACGAAGGTCGCCATAAACATCAGAGAAGCGAGGCCCGCCCGTTTGTATCACTATCCCTTGAGAAAAATCTCTGTCATTTGTTGGATAAATTAATGGGCCGGGTATATGTCCACTTGCCCTTAATTCATTATTGGTAAAAGCCTGATACGTTGTTTCCAACCAATTTCTGATACCTTGAGAGTATCCTTGCTTTCCATTTCCTCCATAAGTAATATCGTATTGATAATCGGCACCATCTGTTACATGAATATCCATGTATAAAACAGGATCATATTCATTGATAACTTTTATTACCGACCTTAATTCTCTTGTATCAAGTTTTGTATAATCCCTATTCATGTTTAAATTCTGTGCATTGGTTCGCCAGCCTTGGTTCTGCGGTCCTCGTTGATTGGGCCTGTTGTAAGCCGAAGAACGTTCATGTGCATCTACACTCAGGATGGGAATGAACAAAAAGTTTACTTTATCCAATAATGATTTTTTATTACCAAATGCAATGTCACG
>JBKJSZ010000096.1:0-3579 GCA_046593675.1 Ferruginibacter sp. | reverse complement strand
ATCGCAACGAAGGCAAGCTTGCACCGTTGTATCATTATCTTTCTCAACCGGAAGTTACGGAAGCCGAAGCAAGTGAACGTTTTGTGGATATGACAAACTTCACGCAATGCCCTGGGTATATCGTTCATTTAACCTGTGAAGGAGCATTGAATGCTGTTCGCAATGCAACCAGAAGAAATCAAAAAGTTTTTGTAGAAACATGTATTCAGTATTTGATTCTGGATGCTTCTTTATACGAACAAAATTTTGAAGGTGCAAAATGGGTGATGAGTCCACCATTGCGGGAAAAGAAGGATCAGGAAACTTTATGGGCTGGCATAAACCAGGGAATTGTAAATGTGGTGGCAACAGATCATTGCCCTTTTATGTGGGAACAAAAATTAATGGGCAAAGATGATTTTTCAAAAATTCCAAACGGTCATCCCGCAGTTGAAAACAGGATGGAATTATTATTCAGTGAAGGTGTAAGTAAAGGCAGAATTTCTTTAAATAAATTTGTAGAAGTTGCCTGCACGAATCCTGCGAAAATATTTGGAATGTTTCCTAAAAAAGGAACGATAGCTGTGGGAAGCGACGCTGATTTGTTGATCTTTGACCCGGAAGAAAAACATACATTGTCTGCAAAAACGCATCATATGAATGTTGATTACAGTGGTTACGAAGGCTGGGAAATTACCGGTAAAGTAAAGAACGTTTTCCTTCGTGGTGAACTTGCCATAGATAAGAATGAATGTCTTATTCCAAAGGGATTTGGTAAATTCATAAAACGGAATAAAGTAACACAAACTATATAAAAATTAATAGATGTATGTATTATACATATCAC
This sequence comes from Ferruginibacter sp., assembly GCA_046593675.1. Lineage (GTDB taxonomy): Bacteria > Bacteroidota > Bacteroidia > Chitinophagales > Chitinophagaceae > Ferruginibacter. The sequence continues at coordinate 2,753 of JBKJSZ010000096.1, read as the reverse complement.
AGGAGCATCAAAGAAATAACAGCAAATGAGAAAGATTAAATCCGGCTTGATTCAGATGAGCCTTCCTAAAACAGAAGGGGAAGGAACGATTGAAGAGATTGTAGAAGCCATGTTTCAGAAACATTTACCATTGATTGATGAAGCAGGAAAACAAGGCGTACAGATTTTATGCCTGCAGGAAATTTTTAATACACCCTATTTTTGTCCGGGACAGGATAAAAAATGGTATGCATCTGCGGAAGCAGTTCCTGGGCCAACAACGGATCGCCTTGCCGAATATGCCAAAAAATACAACATGGTGATCATTGTTCCAATTTATGAAAAGGAACAAGCCGGATTTTTATATAATACCGCCGCCGTAATTGATGCAGATGGAACCTATCTTGGTAAATACAGAAAAAATCACATACCTCATACAAGCGGTTTCTGGGAAAAGTTTTTCTTCAAACCTGGCAACCTCGGCTACCCTGTTTTTCAAACGAAGTATGCAAAAATTGGAGTATATATCTGTTATGACCGTCACTTCCCTGATGGAGCAAGGTGCCTTGGTTTAAATGGCGCGGAGATCGTGTATAATCCATCAGCAACGGTAGCGGGTATGTCGCAGTACCTCTGGAAATTAGAACAACCCGCACATGCGGTGGCCAATGGTTATTTCATGGGCTGTATTAACCGGGTAGGAGAAGAGAAACCCTGGAACCTCGGAAAATTTTACGGTTCATCATATTTTGTTGATCCGAGAGGACAAATTCTGGCATTGGCAAGTGAAGACAAAGATGAATTGTTAGTAGCTGAATTTGATCTGGATATGATAGATGATGTAAGAAGCACCTGGCAATTTTTCCGGGATCGCCGCCCGGAAACTTATGGGCCAATAACACAATTATAAAATAATTACATAATTCAAATTGTTGATTCAACAAGTTTAAAATTTATACTTTGGCAATAGTAAACAACCGGCTCACCAAAGAGCAATACGAAGAAAATTTCAGTGATATTCATCCTCCCTTTGAATCTTATGGTGCTGCTTTAGTAGAAGCTAACAGGTGTTTATTTTGCTATGATGCTCCCTGCACAAAAAGTTGCCCTACAGAAATTAATATTCCCAAATTTATCAAACAGATTACTACGGATAATGTAAAGGGAAGTGCACATACTATTTTTGTTTCCAATATAATGGGTGCAGGTTGCAGTAAAGTTTGCCCTGTAGAAAAATTATGTGAAGGAAGTTGTGTGTACAACCTGATGGAAGAAGCACCTATTCCAATTGCTAAACTACAGCGTTACAGTACAGAAATGGCTATGGAGAAAAGTTGGAAACTTTTTGAACGTAAACCTGCTGTTGGAAAAAAAGTGGCCATCGTTGGTGCCGGTCCTGCAGGACTAAGTTGTGCTCATGTTTTATCCAGAGAAGGAATTGATGTAACCATTTATGAAAAAGAAAAAAAAGGAGGTGGTTTAATGACGTATGGCATTGCCGCTTATAAGGTAACGCCGGAGTTTTGTGAGGAGGAAGTGAATTATATTTTGTCAATTGGTGGCATTGAAATTAAATATGAAAAAGAATTAGGAAGAAATGTAACACTTGCAGAATTGCAGAATAAATATGATGCTGTTTACCTTGGAATGGGTGTTGGTGTTGCCCGTCAACTTGATATTCCGGGTGAAAATTTAGAAGGTGTAGTGGATGCGATCAGTTTCATTTATGATATCAGGGAGAAAGGATATAGTAAAGTTCCGGTGGGAGATAAAGTTGCTGTAATTGGAATGGGTATGACCGCAATTGATGCGGCTACGCAGGCAAAACGTTTAGGTGCCAGTGAGGTTACGATGTTGTATAGAAGAACAAAAGAGGAAATGCCTTGTACACAGGTGGAACTTGATATTGCGATGCTCGATGGTTGTAAAGTTATTTGGCTTGCTGCGCCTTCTGAAGCAATGGGTGTTGATGGAAAAGTTCAGGCATTGAAATGTGATGTAATGAAATTGGGCGAACCAGATACCAGCGGAAGAAGAGCACCGGTTAAAACAGGTGAGCATTTTGTGATCGATTGCGATATGATTATTAAAGCGGCAGGACAGGTTCCTTTTGAATCCATCGTTTCAGCAAGTTCTTTAAACCATCATGCAGGAAAAGTTAGAGTGGAGAGCAATGGTGAAACAAATATCAAAGGGGTTTTCGCAGGTGGTGATTGTGTGAATGGTGGTAGAGAAGTGGTAGATGCAGTACAAGCTGGAAAAGTGGGAGCGGCGGGGATTTTGCAATTTCTCAAAATTTAAAGGGATAGATAAATCTTTATTTTAAATTTTGAATTATAAATTTTAAATGAGGGAAATAACATTTTATTTGGAGGGTTTCTCTTTTGTTTTGATGCGGTACGAAAATACTTTAGATGAAAAAAAATGAAAGATAATTTAATAGTAAACCTGACTTTTTCCTTCTCTTTAAAAATAATTCAATTACATAAAATAATGCTCGTTCAAAGAGAATTCATTTTATCCAGACAATTATTGAGATGTGCTACAAGTATTGGTGCAAATATTGAAGAAGCAATTGCAGCACAATCAAAAAAAGATTTTGTTTCAAAAATGTCTATTGCTTCAAAAGAAGCACGTGAAACGAAATACTGGTTAAGGTTAATTCAGATTAGAACATTTTAAAAATCGATATAGAAGAATACTTAATCTCAATTGAACACATAATAAATATCATTACCAAAATAATTAAGACAACAAAGAATCAATTAAATTCA
>JBKJSZ010000409.1:0-2881 GCA_046593675.1 Ferruginibacter sp. | reverse complement strand
CTGCGGCTCCACCATTATTGTTGGTTGGCAAAACAACAAGCATTTGTGAAAAATTACGACCGTCTGTACTTTTTTCAATGATATACTTATCAATGGATATTTCATTTTCCGATTTCCATTGAATTTCGGCTTTAGAATTATGGATTCTTCTGGCGTTGATTCCTGTAATATTTACGGGTAATACACTGGCCATCTTAAACACCATGCGAAAACGTAATGGATCATAAGAGGCAGGATCAGAAGTTTTACTGAAAGAAATGATTGTTGATCCTTCCAGGTTAACCGGAATCTGTTGATGCAAATAATTATCTTCCATAAATGCAGTCAATCCATTTTCATTCATATCCTGTGCTATAACTTCCAGTTGATAATTCTGGATACGTAACTGACCTAAACGATACTGAATCGTATCATCATTATTCACACGTGACCTTTTATCTACACTTAGAAAATGGTTATTATTTATGATGCTGATCACTTCAGCTGACGGATTCACTTTGGGTGCATCATTTTCATCCGTTGCAATGTTGTACATATCATCAAACTGCGACAATACGCCATCTATTAATTCCGGTCCGTAACTTCTCATCACTTTAAGGTTCACTTTTATCTGATCCATTGGACCGCCTGCACGCGTAACTAAATTACTTCCGGCTACTTTACAGTTTTCTGTAAAATTGATGGTTCCGGCAGTAAAAGGCGCATATACAAGAAAAGCTTGTCCTGATTGAATTGTTGTGTTACCGCCTGCATAACTTCCACCACCCGGAGTGATAGTATAACCTGCAGCTGGTGCATTAGAAGTAAAGGTTTGATACGCACCATAGCCGTAATTACCCGCCAGCTTAGGATCCCATACATAAAATAAATCTGCCAGGCCACCACCTTTTATTAATTGAGAGAAATCAATCGCTGATGGATAAGGATTTCCAACGCTTTCGTATTTACCCGGAGCGATATTTATACTTTGCGGTGGATTATTAGGTTGAAATATGGTTCCGGTCGACCTTAAAATAGTCTGGTTTGCAGCCGCTGCAAAAGTAGTGACACTTCTGTCTCCTCTTACAAATAACATATACCCGGTTTTGTTATTAATAGGATTTGCCGTATTTGATACGAAATCATAATTGGCAACAGACTGGTTATATGTTTTAATAGATCCATTATTTAAGGTAGTTACATCAAAACCAAATGTTGGTGCAGATGCCATAGCACCCGTAATCATAGTTCCATAACCGGGATTTGGATTGCCATTTGGAGTTGTTGCGCCTTCCTGCCATGCATCTTTAATGGATTGTCCGATGGTGGGTGCGGTTACAAATTGCCATGCCTTGCTATGGAGTGGAATATATCTTTCCACAGTTATTTTACCATTTATACTGTTGCCATTTGTAATTACGTCAACACGGGCCGTTGAAGTGTCACGGGATAATAAAGTAACCTTATCATTTGTATTAATTACAGAGTTACTTACACTACCAAATGCAATGGCACTTGTTATGAGTAAAGTATCTGCTGTTGTAACCGTAATACCGGTGGCATTGCTGTTCACCAAAGTGGAAAGTCGTTTATTTACAAACATCGATCCATCAATAGATTGAGCAGTTGTACCATTCATTTCTATGATACCGTTGGATGCATTGATAGCGTTTGTACTGGTAATAGTACCGGACAAAGTTAATTTTGCATTGGAAATAGTTAGAATGGCGCCTGGTACAACCTGTAAGTTTTTAATTGTTGAGGTACCATTACTCAGCGTGGGCTTGTTGGTTGTATTAGGAATATATACCAAATCACAAACGGTTGAAGGAACTATATTCGCTACCCAGTTTCCTGCATTATTCCAATCGGTATTTATAGACCCTGTCCACGTATATGTATTTACGATCACGGTTGTAGTAGTAGTAAAAACGGAACAAGGCGCGGAAGGTGTTACGGTATATGTTACCGTATATGCTCCAAATGTACTCGTATTCAAATTGATTGCACCAGTACTGGCATCAATCGTTAAACCTGATGGAGATGCTGAATAAGTACCACCGGCTGTTCCCGTTCTGGTAACTGAATAGGTTCCGGTTCCTGCACAATATGGACTGCCAGCATAAGAAATAGTTGCTGACGGATTGGAAGAAATTATCCAGCTTACCATATTCGTAGATGATGTGTTACAATTTGAACCTGATGCAGTTCTGTAGGTTCTGATGTCTATAGAAGAAACGCCTGTTGTTGACAGATTGGTTCCTGAAGTATAATTTATCCACGAGCCATTATCTATTCTATATTGTAAAACATCTGTAATTGTACCGGCTCCGCCACTACCTGACGTTAAAGTGGCAGATACATTTACTACCGAACTACAAATAGTTCCTGCAGCAATCGAAGGAGTTAAAGTTCCGGCTACGGGTTGGGCATTTATTGTCCAGATATTAGAATTAATAGTTGAAGTACTACAATTCGTACCCGTTGCTGTTCTATACGTACGAATGGAAATAGTAGTAGCACCGGTTGTAGATATAGCAGTACCGGATGTGTAAGCAGTCCATGCACCGGAATCAATTCGATATTGCAAAATATCGGTTACGGTTCCTGTTCCACCAGATCCGGCAGTGGCAGTTGAGGAAACAGTACCACCCGAACAAATATTTCCTGTAGCTATTGAAGGTGTTAATGTTCCCGATACTGGTGCCGCAAAAATCGTCCACGTTATAGTATTATATCCGGTGGTAGTACAGTTTGTAGAAGTTGAAACCCTTCTGGTACGTATGGAAATGGACGTTCTTGAAACAGTAGACATGGCAGTACCAGATATATACGTTGTCCACGCTCCCGTACCATCATATTGCACTTCCAGTTCATCTGTTGATGTTCCCGAAGGACCGCC
>JBKJSZ010000316.1:0-4331 GCA_046593675.1 Ferruginibacter sp. | reverse complement strand
ATCAAATTCCGGATTAGTGACAGCAGTTACAGCGGGTACCACTAATATATCCTATACAAACAATATTGGATGTGGGGTCACAACCTCTTACACTGTAAATCCATTGCCACTTATTACAGGATCATCTAATATTTGCGTGGGTTCTACATCACAATTGGCAGGAAGCGCAATATCGGCAGCTATCAATCCATGGACTTCTTCAAATACAACCATAGCAACTATATCCAATACCGGTTTAGTAAATGCAATAGCTGCAGGAGCATCTACCATAACATATACAAATAACAATGGCTGTAAAATAACAACATTGTTTACGTCAGTTCAAAATGTTTCTTCTCAATTTACACAGGTCGCAGCAGTGTGTGAAGGATCGATTCTAAATCCATTACCAACTGTGTCAAATAATGGGATCAATGGAACATGGTCGCCAGCAATTGATAATTCCGCAACAACAACTTATACATTTACTCCGGCAACAGGCGTGTGTGCTTCACCTGCCGTTATGACTATTAATGTTATTCCATCCGTTACTCCGCAATTCAATAACATTCCGGCGGTTTGTGCAGGTCAAACTATTGCTCCACTTCCTCTTACTTCCATAAATGGAATTTCAGGAACCTGGTCGCCGGCGTTGAATAATACAGCCACAACTACCTATACTTTTACACCTGGACCTGGTGTTTGTGCTTTTACTACAACAACAGACGTTATCATACAAACTAAACCAAACCTGGGATTTGATAAATACTTAGGGATTTGCTCGGGAGCAACTGCTGATCTTACAACTCAATTTAATACTGCGGGGCTAAATACACTTTGGACTTTTAACGGAAATCAGGTTTCTGATTTAACAACTATAACTGTTTCAGGCATGTATCAGTTAATAGTCTCATCCGTTAATGGTTGCAGGGATACTGCCCGTATAAATGTTTTTGTAAGTAGCCCGGTTCATGTTAATGCTGGCCCGGATGATTATGCAGAATATAATATGCCATATCAGTTGAATGGTTTTGGTGATGGAATATTAACTTGGTCGCATCCTTTATTATTAGATAATGCAAACATCACAAATCCTTTCACTACTTTATTAACAGATACTACGTTTACTTTAACTGCAACCAACAGCATTGGATGTCAGGCAATAGATAGTGTACGGATACGTGTATTGAACGGTCCGGATTTTTATATACCTAATGCATTTACGCCAAATGGTGATGGGCTCAATGACATATTCACGCCTCGTCCCGTCGGTATTAATACGTTGGAATATTTTAGAGTTTTCAACCGTTATGGCGAAATTATTTTCCAAACAAATGATTTAAGAAAAGGATGGGATGGAAACTACAAAGGCATTAAACAAAATACAGCAAATTTTATATGGACATTAAAAGGAACTGATCGTAATGGGAAATTGATTGAAAGAAAAGGTTATGTTGTTTTAATCCGATAATTACAGAAATTATTAATTGCAAACTTGTGATTATTTTGCTTTATTTAATAAATCATTTATCATCATCTCTTTGTTTGTCGTATCGCGAGTGATACAATTTAATGGATGTTCCTGCTTAATATTTTTCTCTCATTTTATGAAGTAAGCAAAATTGGATTACACCTTCATCCAAATCACTAATGGAAATTAACGTATTTTAATTGTGGCGTTCCCTTCGGGCGGGCTTTCCGTTGCAATCTTTTTTTCTGGTACATAAAAAAAGTATTTCCACTTCAATCCCTAACGCAACGTCCGGCTATGATGATTTCATTTTACCATAAAATTCTATTTGTTATGGTTAGATTACAGGATAAATCAGGTGTTATGATTAAGAGGGTGTTTTTTTTTATATTCTTCCTTCATTACTTACTGGTAAATAACGTTTTTAGTCAAACTAAAGAAATCTGCATAGTGGATATGTCCACATTGAAAGGCAAATATTCTGGCGATTGTAAAAATGGATTTGCAAATGGAAAAGGTTCTGCAGAAGGAATACATAAATATTCCGGAAATTTCAAAAGTGGTTTTCCGGATGGGAAAGGTGTATATCATTACAATGATTCAACTTTTTATGCAGGAAATTTCCAGGCTGGCTTACGGGAAGGAAAAGGAGAGATGCATCATTTTCGAAATGGTGTGGATTCTATTATTAAAGGTTATTGGAGTGGTGATGTTTATCGAGGGAAAAGATATGTCACTTATACATACAATACTTCACAGTCGTTTGATATTATCGAGATAATTCCATCTGAACAAATTGGAAATACAATAACCTTTCAGGTGTCCACAACTTCAGGTTCTCCTGATGGCACACTTACTAACTTGAGTAATTCAGGATTCACACTTACAGTTAATGACGTGATTGCTTTAGATCAAACCTTTATCAGAAAATTATCGGATTTTGCTTCCGGCAATAAATATTTTGTAACCTACCAGATCAACAGTTTTCCTGCCAGGTTATTCATTACCTTTTCCAACAGTCGTACAATGGAAATGGATTTATATAAAGCAGCTAAATGGTCAGTCCGTTTATACGTAAATAAATAAATTAATGAAAAAGTATGTCATAAAAAAAGCAGCCCCTAAAGCTGCTTTTTTTAATTTTATAATTTGGATTAATTGACAATTATTTTTGTTGTAGCAATTCTTTTTCCATCTGTTCCAATCAGCTCTACCATATAAACACCGGAACTCAAACCGGATAAATTAATATCCATTTGCTGATAAGTTCTTGCAACAGTAAATAATTTACTGAACACTTTAGCACCTTTACTGTCAAAGATATTTACTCTCCTTAATTCGGTTGTATTAGGGTCGCTGTAATACCGGATCTGAAAAATACCATTATTAGGATTTGGATAGACAAATAAATTATTAAAAACAGCAGATGTAATGGAAATAAGATTCGAAGTTTCGAAACATCCTCTCACATCTGTTACAACTACACTATATAGTCCGTATCCATCTGGTCTTAAGATATAGGTGGCATTATTTGAGTTCGGCAATGCTACTCCGTCTCTAAACCACTGATACATATATGTTCCGGCAGGTGTTGGGGTAGCTACTAATTGGCTGGGTATTCCTGGAGCAATCTGCGTAGCTGTTACTGCCGCAATTATAACGCCCGGTTTATCACTTACAGATAATGCCACTACATCCGAAATTATATTCCCGCATGGAACACCAGTTATGATTACTCGGAAACTATCACCGGACATATTTAAACTAAGGTCAGTTATACTCAATGTGTTCGTTGTAGTACCTGAATATATAGTATTGTCAGACAAGTTGATAAACTGACCACCCGCTCCATTTGTACTGATCTGCCATTGATAAGTTAATGCACTTCCCGAAGCAGCAATGGAAAACTCCATATTATTTCCAATACATCCGTCACCATCGGTTGGCATTCGTGTAATCAATACAGGCTCTAAAACGGTAAGTGTTGCCGCAGTTGAAGGAGAGCCTGCAGGCGTACAGGTACTATTTACCAAAGCTCTGTATCTAAAGTTGTTCATTGCCGGAGTAACAGATGTTAATGTTAACGTTGTTCCGGTTGAGCCAATAATATCTGTAAACGTTGTTCCGCCATCAGTACTTCTTTGCCATTGATACGCAATTCCGGCACCCGTAGCGGCAACCATGAATTGTGCATTGGTACCCGGACAAACACTTGTATTGGCAGGATTTGTGTTAATATTCTGAACAGAAGTTAATGTTAAGGTAGCTGCTGAAGAATTAATTCCTGTAGGTCCACAACTGAATACAACTGCCCTATACTGATTGTTATTCATAGCAGAGGTTACGGCATTCAAAGTTAAAGTGCTGCTATTGGAACCAGTGATATTTGTCCAGTTAATTCCGCCATCAGTACTCGATTGCCATTGATAGGTTAAGGAAGTTCCCGAAGCTGTTAATGTAAATGTTGCATTTGACCCAGGGCATACAGTTGTATTAGAAGGTTGTATAGTTACCAATGCCGCACTGCTGATGGTGAGTATCGCGGCATTGGAGATAATATTACTAGGACAAGTATTATTCAGCAGTACCCTGTATTGTGAATTGTTCATGGAGGAAGTGATACCGCTGATTGTATAAGTAGCAGCATTAGCACCAGCGATGTTATTCCATGTAACACCTCCATCAATGCTGGATTGCCACTGGTAGCCGGGGGTTGTACCACTTGCGGCAACACTGAACGTTATATTGCTGCCTAAGCATCCTGTTTGATTTGCAGGTTGTGTAGTTACCGCAACATTATTACAAACGTTTGCTTGTGTAATTAATGTGATTGTATCAGACACTCTAATCTGGTCGTTACTGCTGTTAAATAAAGCAGAAC
>JBKJSZ010000285.1:0-3255 GCA_046593675.1 Ferruginibacter sp. | reverse complement strand
GGCTTATGTATTTTTATTTTAGAGTAACGGGTTGATTGTAAATACAATAAAGAAGTTTATCCGTTTATATAAGTATCCTGAAAGCGGTAGAATTTTTAAAGTTTATTCACAACCACGAGAAATATTGAAAAATTCTTTTTAATAGTTGGTTTTGTTACCTATAAATGATTACCTTCGCCGTCCAAAATTTTTAGGAAATGGCCAGAGTATGTCAGGTTACAGGAAAGAGACCCATCACAGGAAATAAGGTTTCTCATTCAAACATTAAAACCAAGCGCAGGTTCTTGCCGAATCTGCAAACCAAAAGATATTTCCTAGCGGAAGAAGATAAATGGATCACACTGAAAGTATGTACAGAAGCGATCCGTACCATCAATAAAAATGGTTTATTTTCTGTAGTGAAAGGTTTGCGTGCAGCAGGGCAAAAAATTTAAAATCAGCCTTTAAAAAATATCAATAATGGCAAAGAAAGGAAACAGGGTGCAGGTTATTATGGAATGTACCGAACACAAAACAAGTGGTAAGCCGGGTACAAGCCGATATATCACCACCAAAAACAAAAAAAATACTCCTGAACGTCTGGAGTTAAAAAAATTTAACCCAATTCTTAAAAAAGTTACTGTACATAAAGAAATTAAATAAATCATGGCAAAAGCAGCTAAAACCGCGATCAAAACCAAAGACCAGAAAGCAGCAGCGGATGCAAAAAACTGGAGTAAAGTCATTCGTACCTTACGTAGCCCTAAATCTGGTGCTTACACTTTTAAGGAAGCGATCGTTCACAAAGACAAAATCAAAGATTTCCTCGGAAGTTAATTCTTTCCATACCTACTTACTGAAGCTGTTCTTATAGAATGGCTTTTTTTATTACAAGCATTCATGGCAACTTCTATAAGTTTGCATTTTTAAGTTTAATTTATGGGATTATTTGATAAAATATTCGGAAAGAAGCAAGAGCAGGAAACACTGGATCAGGGATTAGAAAAAACAAGGGAAGGTTTTTTTTCAAAGATATCTAAAGCCATTGCCGGTAAAAGCACGGTGGATGAAGAAGTTTTAGATGACCTGGAAGATGCCTTGGTAGGTGCTGATGTGGGAATTGAAACCACCGTTAAGATCATCGAAAAAATTGAGGAAAGAGTTGCGAAAGATAAATACCTCAATACTTCTGAACTCAATAAAATTCTGAAAGAAGAAATTGAAAAATTATTGGTAGAGGCACCTGCAGATTCTTCTTATGAAAATTTTGAGTTACCTGCCGGAAATAAACCTCATATTATTTTAGTGGTGGGTGTAAATGGTGTGGGCAAAACCACCACTATCGGAAAACTTGCGCACAACTTTAATAAAGCCGGGAAATCTGTTTTATTAGGTGCGGCAGATACTTTCAGAGCGGGAGCGGTAGATCAGTTAACCATCTGGAGCGAACGCACCAATGTACCTATTGTAAAAAAAGAAATGGGCAGTGATCCGGCATCTGTTGCCTATGATACCGTTATCAGCGGAGTAGCCAGAAATTCTGAAGTGATTATTATTGATACTGCCGGAAGGTTACACAATAAACTGCACCTGATGGACGAACTTTCCAAGATCAAAAGAGTGATACAAAAAGTTATTCCTGATGCACCACATGAAGTATTGCTTGTATTAGATGGCAGTACCGGTCAAAACGCATTAGAACAGGCAAAACATTTTACAGCAGCTACCGACGTTACCGCATTGGCGATAACTAAATTAGATGGCACGGCCAAGGGTGGAGTAGTGATTGCAATTGCGAATCAATTTAAAATTCCGGTGAAATTTATTGGTGTAGGAGAAAAAGCGGAAGACCTTCTGGTATTTAATTCAAAATCTTTTGTACAGGGATTATTTCCTGATGTAGCATAAATAATGCAGGAGCAATATATTCTCAGAACAGTATCTCTTCCTGATTAATAAAAAGTTTTGATCGATAATATAACAGCTCCGTACAAAAGAGTGGTCACAAAAATACCTTTTGCAGTTTGATCTCTTCCGGAATTTATATACACCGTAAATAATGCAGCATTCATCAAAAGTGATAAACTTAATCCAACTGATAAGGTCCGGTATCCCGGTTCTAACAGCATAAACTGAACTACTTCATTAAAACTGAATACTTTAAATTTTACATATTTGAAAAGGAACATTCCTAAAATCGGAGCAAGAGTGCCTAAAACCAAACCCCAGTAAAAATTATCTTTCTTAAAAATCATTTGAACAATTTCTTTTTTTCCAACGCTGCTTTCATGGCATAATTTGTAAGGTCAAATTCAACAGGCACCACACTTACATAATTGTGCGTCAATGCCCATACGTCGCAATCTTTCGATTCGTCGAAATTTACAAATTTGCCGGTGAGCCAGTAATATTTTTTCCCCTGCGGATCCATTCTTTCATCAAAATCTTCCTCATATTTTGCATACGCCTGTTTGCAGATTTTGATGCCTTTTATTTCCTTATACGGAATAGAAGGAATATTTACATTCAGCAATAAATGTTTATCGAGTTTTTCTTCCAGCAATTTGCTTACGATGGTGTGAACGATCTTTCGTGCCGGGCTAAAATCTGCTTCGTAATTATAATCCAGTAAGGAAAAACCAATACTTGGGATGCCTTCAATGGACGCTTCCATAGCTGCAGACATGGTTCCGCTGTAAATGACATTGATAGAATGATTTGCGCCATGATTGATACCACTCAAACAAATATCCGGTTTGCGGTGCAGAATTTTATCAACGGCCAGCTTTACACAATCTACCGGCGTACCGCTGGTTTGCCATGCTTCGATGTCGCCAAATAAATTCATTTTATTCATGCGTAATGGAGAGCCGATCGTGATCGCATGTCCCATTCCGCTTTGTGGCTTATCGGGTGCTACAACTACAACTTGTCCGAGGTCTTTTACAGCTTCTACGAGATTTCTTATACCCGGTGCTGTTATATCATCATCATTGGTGATCAGGATGATGGGTCTTTCTTTCTTCTTAGCCATTAATGATATCTGAATTTATAATCTTGGAAAATACGGACGGCCGATCAATTCACGGAAAGGCCATGGAATGCTTGCTAAAATAATAACCAATGCTATTCCAAAAAATATGAGTGATTTACGATGCTTTGCTTTATCAGTTACCGTTCGTTTTATGGTTGTTCTACCCACGTGAACTAATATCCATGCCAGTATCATCATGCCTGCATGTTCAACTGTAAAAATCCGTTCACCCGTTTTTTTAC
>JBKJSZ010000180.1:0-3237 GCA_046593675.1 Ferruginibacter sp. | reverse complement strand
CATCAATGGAATAGATTTTAGTGTCTGGGATCCCGAAATAGATACTTATATCATGCACAACTATTCTTATAAAACACTAAAAGAAGGAAAGCAGCTTAATAAGAAAAAATTATGTGATGAATATAATTTTGACATTCATCTTCCTTTGTTCATTTTTATTGGAAGATTTGTACAGGAAAAATCAGCCGATCTGTTAGCACCCGCTTTTAATAAAATGATGCAGTCTTCAACAAAATTTAATGTACTGGTGTTGGGGAGCGGTGAAAAAGGAATAGAAAAAAATCTGTTGCAATTAAATGATCTTTGGAAAGGAAGATTTAATTGTATAGTTGAATACAATGAAAAATTAAGCCACCAGATGTATGCCGGAGCAGATTTTTTATTAATGCCCAGCAGAGTGGAACCTTGCGGTCTGAATCAATTATATTCTATGCGTTATGGTACCATACCTATTGTAAGAAGCATAGGCGGCTTAAAAGATACAGTTATTGACGTAGAAGAAAATGATGGATTTGGAATTACATTTTTAATGGCTTCAGAAGAAGATATTTTATATTCGATGAACCGTGCATTAAAATTATTCGAAAATAAAAAATTAATTCATTCTGTGCGTACCCGTATGATGCAGATGGATAATAGCTGGCAAGACAGTGTTCACAAATATTTTGAGGTGTATTCAAATTAAATTATATGATCAGTAATAAAGTGGTGGCAGTAATTTTAGGAGGTGGTGCAGGTTCACGTTTATACCCGCTAACTGCAGCAAGAAGTAAACCGGCGGTTCCCATTGCCGGCAAATACAGGTTAGTGGATATTCCCATTTCCAACTGCATTAATAGTGGCATCAGCCGAATGTTTGTATTAACTCAGTTTAATTCTGCCAGCTTAAATAAGCATATAAAAAACACCTATCAATTCAGTGGATTTAGTACCGGCTTCGTGGATATTCTTGCTGCTGAACAAACTCCCGACAGTCATCATTGGTTCCAGGGAACTGCCGATGCAGTGCGGCAATCGCTGAAGCATATTCAAAACAATGAATTTGATTATGTGCTGATCTTAAGCGGTGATCAGTTATATCAAATGGATTTTACTAAAATGCTGAATGTACACATAGAGACAGAAGCAGATTTAACTATTGCGACAATACCTGTGGGTGATAAAGATGCACCGGAGTTTGGCATTATGAAAGTGAACGAAAAAAATGGCATCACGAGTTTTATTGAAAAACCTTCAAAAGAATTATTACCCGAATGGATCAGCCATACGGGTGATGAAATGCTCAGCCAGGGAAGATTGTATCTCGCTTCCATGGGCATTTATATTTTTAATAAGAAAATTCTTTTTAAACTTTTGCAGGAGGAACATAAGGACGCTACTGATTTTGGAAAAGAAATCATACCCGGCACTTTGGGAAAATATAATGTAGCCAGTTATCAATATGATGGCTACTGGACTGACATCGGAAATATTGCATCTTTTTTTGAAGCAAATCTTGCCTTAACACTAGATATACCTCTATTCAACTTATTTGATAATAAACAAATGGTGTATAGCCGTGCAAGAATGTTGCCGCCAGCCAAGATCAGTGAGACCATGTTGCAACAAACCATTATTGCAGAAGGTTCAATCATTCATGCAGAGAAGATTATAAATTCTGTTGTGGGTATTCGTAGCAGAATTGGCAAAGGAAGCAAGATTGTAAGTTGCTATATTATGGGAAATGATTTTTATGAAACACTTGAGCAGATCGCCTATAATTTTGAAAGAGGAATTCCAAAATTAGGAATTGGTGATAATTGTAATTTAACAAACGTTATTGTAGACAAGGATTGCAGGATAGGTGATAATGTAATCATTAAAGGTGGTGCACATTTGCCGGATGCTGATCATTCTTTATTTGCTATCAAAGATGGAATCGTAGTTATAAAAAAAGAGGCCATTATACCGGATGGATTTGAATTATAAAAAAGTATTCCAGTACAGTTGGTTGATAAATTCTTTGTTATCATCTCCACGTCCAAACTGTTTTATTCTTTCATCAAGAAATATACTGAGGGATTTTCTGGTATAACTTTTTTTACTTGTGGATGGTTTTATATTTTCAACCGGCACATCATTTAGCTGGATCTTTGTGGCGATCCAGGAAGTAAATAATCTTGGGATTGTCATTCCTAATATCAATCCTGGTAAACCATTAATAGAACAAGGTCCGCCTGTTAAGTTAATTTCATCAGTATAAAATGCAAAAACATATACGCTGTCAAAAATAATTCCCACCGCTTTTCTGCAATTAAATCCTGCAATATTTCGATTCTCATTCACTAATTTCCATTTAATTGGTAACACCGAATCTTCCACTAAAAATTGTGAACCAAAGATTGATTTTTTTATAATGTATGATCTTTTATTAAAATCGAAATACCAAACTTTTTCTTCATCTTCATTTTTAAAAAATTCCGGCAATTTCATTTTTTCATACCAGCGGACAAACTTGTAAACGTTTTTATTTTCAGCAAACGTGAGTGAATAATAAGCAGTTTTAAATTGAGGCAAAGTCTCTTTTAATTTTTCTGCCCAGGAATTATTACCTAATGTTTTTTGAATATTTGTTTTCACTTCATATTCTACCATGGCTTTATCAATAAATTGTTGTGCCTGCACCAGAGAAGGCAAAACAAAAAATAGAATAATGCAATATTTTTTCATAAAATTTATTTTGAAGGGGTTCCTTTATTTTTAAAATTCCATGCAAATCCCAGCATCCAGTAACGGCGTAACCGGTCATTTCTCGTTTCGGTATAACTGTTACTGTAAAAATTTCTATCAATGCCTGTATTCTCATTCAGGATATCTCTGATTAGAATATACAAGGTAAATTCATCTTTTTTAAATGTTCTTTGCACGCGTGCATTCCATAAACTATTGTTCAGATTATTATCATCCGCTCTTAATTTTTGTCTTGCATATAAATTAATATCCGTTTTTAAAGACCAGACTTTTTGATAATAAACGGTTCCAACTAATGTAAGTGTATTGTTGTAAAAATTATTTCGGGTATTCGTCTGTGTAGTTTTATTAGCTGAGTAATTAAAATTATTCTCCACAGTCCATTCATATTTTTTATCAACCGTTTTATTTAAAGAAATACCGATTCCGGAAGTTAATGTTCGTGCGAAACTTTTTTGTGAATTGATTACATCTGCAAATTTTGAATAACTTAGATTAGAGTTGATA
>JBKJSZ010000043.1:0-3852 GCA_046593675.1 Ferruginibacter sp. | reverse complement strand
GTCATTGATACCGCTCACTGTTTTTATGTTGTAATGGCGATAATCTTTTTTGCTGGCCTCACCATTTTTAAAACATACCATAGCCGCTACCGGAAAACTTCCATGAAAATTAGAATTGTCAAAACATTCAATATGATAGGGAACTACAGGAAGATTCAGATCTTCTTTCATCTGAAATAAAACCCTTTCCTTTTCATCTTCTGTTTTATCTTCCAGTTTCAAAATTTTTCTTGCCTTTAATTCCTCTTTAAAAAAGTTTACATTTTTTTCAGACAAGTCCAGCAATTTTTTTCTGTCTCCACCTTTTGGTATGTATATTTCAATGCCTTCCTGTGGATAATCGATGATAAACGGAACAATAATCTGATTCGCTTCACTTTTAAAAGTTTCTCTTAATTGGGCAATGGCAAATGATAAAATTTCGGGTGCCGTTTCTTCCAGTTTCTTTTCTAAAATGATGGTTTTGGTTTGAACAATATTTCCATCATTCACGGCTAAATAATTTACATAAGCCGTATCACCTTCTTCTAAAATACTGAATACATCAACAGTTCCGGTTTTGATATTTACCACCGAAGATTTGGATTGATATTGATTTAAATGATCGATCTTGGATTGTAAGATAGCCGCTTTTTCAAACTCCATATTTACAGCATATTCTTTTTGTGTTTTTTTATAATCCTGTAATACAGGGCCGAGGTTTCCTTTTAATATTTGTTTAATTTTCTCCAGGTTGTGTAAATAATCTTCCGACGACTGAAAATTTTCACAAGGTCCTTTACAATTTCCAAGATGGTATTCCAGGCAGACTTTAAATTTTTTCTTTTCAATATTATTCCTGGTAAGATTAAGCTTACAGGTGCGTAAAGGAATTTGCTGACGTATAAAATCCAGCAGGTCTCTCACCTTAGCAACAGAAGTGAATGGTCCCAAATATTGAGAGCCATCTTCAATTTTTCTGCGTGTAAAAAAAACACGAGGAAAAGGTTCATTTTTAATTACAATAAATGGATAAGATTTATCGTCTTTTAAATTAATATTGAACAAAGGCTGGTATTCTTTTATTAAAGAATTTTCCAGTAAAAATGCATCTTGTTCATTATTTACAATAGTGAATTCAATTCTGTTGATACGCCTGACAAGTTCCGCAGTTTTGTAGTTGGTAATACTTTTGGAAAAATAACTGCTTACTCTTTTTCTAAGATGTTTTGCTTTACCCACATAGATTAATGAATTTGCTTCATCAAAATATTTATATATTCCAGGTGCTACAGGAAGAGTAGAAGCTATAATAGAAAATTCTGTTTGTGTCATTTTAAAAATCCCATTTTACAAGGATCTCTTTTTCAATAAAAGGTGAATCCGTATTTCTGATCCATACCATTTTACAAAAAGCATCGGCCTGCCAGGTGAGTTGCAAAATAGTTTCCTTGTTTACATTTTTTACAATATAAATTCTTTTTACTTTATGGTTGTCGGGATCAATGTAAACGTCCCAGCGTTGTAATGCATATCCATTCGGTAAAGGAATTTTTGGATCATAACTAAAGGTATAGGCATTAATAGTCTGATCGAGAAATCCGGTTTGTTTGAAAGTATCTTTAAGATTATTACTGTCAATCAAAGGTTCTAAAAATGGAGCAAACACTTCCGGCAATTTCTCCAACATTAACCATACAGAATCTGTTTTTTTATTTACCGTTATGTATTGCAACGGGTTAATGCCCTTATTTTGAAAATCATAAATCTGTCCTTTGAAATAAGAAGTTACCGGAAAAAAATCTGTTGTATCCTCTTTAGGTTTTTCAAAAGGTTTTATGGTTAAATCTTTTTCATTTTGATTACAGGAGAACAGGGCAAATAAAATAAAAATTTTTACGGTTCTCATCATATTCGTAAATTAATGGATAAAAAACTAAAGCGCAACGATCAGGTTGCGCTTGCAAATATCTATGTAGATTTTTTAAAATCTGGAAGTGATACCAAATTTAACTCCGATATTATATAATTTCTCAGAGTAAGAATATTGATCATTATAAGTAGATAAAAACTGATACCTCACTTGTGGGCCTGCATTCAGTGACACACCATTTTTCAATTGATAACTCACAAATGTTTCTACGCCTCCATTTAAATTGAACTTACGTAACATTGATGGATCATTAATATAATTTTTCATATCAGTTGATAACAAATAAGCATTGCCACCAGAAATATAAGTTGGTTGAATGGTAGCACCTGCCATCAATTTAATTTTTTTATACCGCATGATCTGCACATCTGCTCCTACCGGAACGGAAAATTGAAAAGTACTGTTATTGAGATAAGTATTTGACAATCCCTGTGAATTAGAAATCATAGTAGATCTGGGATCAACATATAATAAACCGGTATTTTGATCCTCCAGTAAAAGAGTAGAAGTTACCGGATGGCTTAATACAAATGCATTGATCAGGTAACTGGTCACGTTTAATTGTACCCCGGCTTTTACACGTATTTTATCATTTAGATTATACAATACATTTCCACCAAATTCCAGGTTGAATGAATTAGTATGATTTATATAATAATCATTCTGATCAGGTTCAGCGATCAAAGCATCACGGCTGTTAGTTGTAATAACCGCTTTATTTTCTAAAGTGCGGTAGCCAAGGGAAGGTGTAGCATAAATCTGGTACGAGAATCGTTCTTTTGATTTTCCTCGTTTAGCATAAAATGCCATATCCTCTTTCCAGGATAATTCATCATTTTTATTATAATCAACCGTTAATGCATCTTTGATTTTTTTTGTTTCTTTGGAAACGGTAAAATCTCCATTATCAGTATAAATATTTTCATTTTGTATTTCTGTTGTATTTGTTTTCTCTTCAAATATTTCAGCGTTATTGATATTGATTAGTAAACCGGAGTTTGTAGTTCTTAGTTTTTGTTTTCTTGATAATGTGGGTTCAGGAGTTTGATTTAAAGCAGTTAAAAAAGCACCGGATGAATTATCCTTCATTGCTTTTTTTACATTGGCGTACACATCGGATTTTGTAAAATTCCGGGTTCCGGATGTTGAGCTGAAATTTGTTTGATTGTAGTTCAATGATTGTCCCCGATTTTCATTTTTTGCAAAAATGATTGTATTTGAATTGTTTTGATCTGAAGTTGAAGTATCGGGATTAGTTACACCAATATACATGATAGAAACCGTTAGTAAAAGTAACACGGCAAATGAGGGCCATTTACGTGCAGGGTGAATATCATTATATATGCTATGCCATATTTTACGTGAAGGATACATCCGAAAGGAGTCCGCGGTATCTTTCAACATCTGTTCAAACTGATCTCTATAAAAATTCTTTTCCATCTTCACAAAAGCTTTATTTTTTGGTTAGTTTTTTAGCAGAACCATTACGTTCATCTTGAAACATTGGTATAATTTTTTGCATGTGGTTGATCTATTATTCTTTTCTTCACCAGAATGTCTTCTAACATAGCCTTCGCTCTGGTGTATTGGCTACGGCTCGTACTTTCTTCAATCTCCAGCATTTTTGAAATTTCTCTATGAGAATATCCTTCTATTGCATATAGATTTAATACGGTTCGGTATCCCATTGGTAAGAGTCGGATACATTCTACTACCTGCTTGGCCTGCATAATGGAAGGAATCATATCTTCCCTTATGAAAACACTGTTTGCATACGTGATATCAACATGTTCAGAAAATTTTTTATTTTTCTTCAGTATATTGATACAGGTGTGAACGATAATTCTTCTGATCCAGCCTTCCAAGGCGCCTTCACCACGATATTGATGCAGTTGGGTAAAAATTTTTATAAATCCTTCCTGCAACATGTCTTCAGCATC
>JBKJSZ010000395.1:0-4935 GCA_046593675.1 Ferruginibacter sp. | reverse complement strand
GGATGGGAATGCCTGAAAAAAGTAAAAGAAAATGACTCCCTTAAGCATATTCCTGTTTTAATGTATTCTACTACCAGTCATCATAAAGAGGTTAATAAAGCTTTGGATATGGGAGCTTTGTGCTTTTTTACCAAACCAACTTATTATAGAGATTTAAAAGAAATTCTGGGCGTATTAGCAGCTCAGATTAATGGCAACCTATTGGAAGCCATCAGTCATTTTAAAAGCATTCATTCAGAAAAAGAATTTTCCTACGGAGATGATAAAGGAGAAGTTTTATAGAAAGCAGCTACCCGGTTTTGTATTTTGAGATAGTTAAAGGAAAGCCCCTAAAGAAACCAGTTTTTTAAAATTGTTTAAAAGCAGAATCAGCCTACATGGTATAAAAATATTATCCACTACACATAAGTTTACCTTCCCTCCATGATCTACCGTTAACTACTTTAAATGAGCGGGTAGTATCGTGATCATTAATCGAATAATATATTTTAGGTAGTTGGTAAGTATATAGTGAATGTTGAACCAATATTAGGTTTTCCCTCAGCTACAATAAAACCATTGTGTTTGGTAACAATCTTTTTAACGATGGCTAAACCAATTCCTGTTCCGGTATATTCACTCCTGCCATGTAGCCGTTGAAAGGGTTCAAAGATTTTACACTCGTATTCTTTTTCAAAACCAATTCCGTTATCGGCGATTTTTATTGCGTGATATTCTTTTTGAATGTTTGCTGACAAATGTTCAATTATTTTTCCATCAATGATAGTAGTTGTGATTTGAATGTAAGGATTAATGCCTGACCGGCTGTATTTAATGGCATTGTCAATAAGGTTTGTAAATAATTGGGAAATTTGAATGCACTCTCCTTTAATTATAGGAAGCTTTTCATATTCAATTATTGCATGTTTTTCGGAAATGTTTAGGGACAGGTCACTTTTTGATTCTTCCACAATGTTATTCAAATCGCATTTTTCCAAAATTAAATCAGATGTGCTAACACGGGAAAAGTCAAGCAGTGAGTCAATCAGATTCGACATACGCTCACCGGAAGCAATGATGCGGTTAAAATAATTTTGTGTCTTTTCCGAAAAATTTTCCGATTCAAGAATTCGTTTGCTGAAGGCCTGGATTTTTCTTAAAGGTTCTTTTAAATCATGGCTGGCAATATAACTGAAGGAGGCAAGTTCAACGTTAGTAAGTTCCAGCTGCATATTTTTTTCATGTAATTCTTCTGTACGTTCTTTTACTTTTTCTTCCAGGGAGATATTTAAAAGGCGTATTTTTTCTTCCACCAGTTTCTGTTCCGTTATATCAATACTGATGCCTGTAAGTGTTTCGGCTTCGCCTTTCTCATTATAATAATATTTTCCAAAGGAACGTATATAACGAACCGTATTATCATCCGCACGACTGATGCGATATTCTACATCATACACAGTTCGATTAACCCTCGATTCTTCTACTTTCTTAAAAGCCTTTTCTTTATCCCCTGGTAAAATAATTTTGTGCCAGTCTTCATAATCAAGGTCTGCACGATGTTCTTCATATCCCCACATTTTTTTATGAAGGGCACTCCATTCTAACTTATTTGTTTGCAGGTCCAGCGACCAGGTGCCTACATTGGCAGATTCTGTGGCCAATTTTAAATGGCTTGCTAATTTTTTTTGTTCCTCATCATTTTTTTTAATTTGTTCTTTTGCCAAAACCTGTTCCGTTACTTCCGTTGCAAGAATAGTTATGCCTGTAATTCTATTGTCCACATCTCTGTAGGGTTGGTACACCAAATTAAAATAACATTTTTCCATTTTTCCATTGCGAAGGAGCATACATAAGATCTCACTGTTTACAAAATGCTCACCTGTGTTGTACACATCATTCAGAAGTTTTGGAAATACCTGGTCTTTTATTTCGGGCAGCACTTCTAACAACGGTTTACCAAATATATCTCTTCCTTTTCCCCAGATTTCAATGATTGATTCATTGGCAAAGTTGACAATCATATCCGGTCCTTTTAAAATGGCAATGGCCATGAGTGATTGCGATAGGATGTTGCTGAAACGCTTTTCGCTTGCTTCAATTTGTTTGCGGGCATTTACCATTTCTGTTACTTCAGTGGCTATGGATATGATACCGTAAATGTTATGATCGGAATCACGCAACGGCTGATAAACAGAATTGAAATAAGCGGTGTCTGGTTTTCCGGGACGATTTAAATGAAGTGGTATTTCATTCACTATAAATGACTCTCCCGTTTTGTAAACCCGGTCAAATATGGGTTTTAAATCGGCTTCCACTTCAGGTGAACTTTCAAAAACAGGTTTATTGATTAAGTGATCATAAGATTTCCCCCAAATTTCAAGTGCTGAATTATTAACTGTTTCTAATTTATATGATGCATCCCGAAATGTAGTAATGGAAACAGGTGCCTGTAAAATAAGGTTGCGGAATTTAGCTTCGCTTGCTTCAATTTTCTTTCGTGCCTCTGTTTCTACTTCTACTAACTTAGATGTGGACACCCGTAAATTTGTTTCTTTTTGCAAACGGGAAAAGAAAAGCGTAAGAGCAACTATCGAAAATAAAGAAGTTAACAATAAAAAAATGGGTGTAATGCTTGCTGAACGTTCCTTAAATTTTATGCGTTCCTCTAATAATTGGTCTTCTGTTTGCAACATCAGGGCTATTTGATTGCGCACTTCGTTCATTTTATTTTTGCCTTTCAACAAGAGCGTA
The DNA here is from genome assembly GCA_046593675.1 of Ferruginibacter sp. Taxonomy (GTDB): domain Bacteria; phylum Bacteroidota; class Bacteroidia; order Chitinophagales; family Chitinophagaceae; genus Ferruginibacter. The sequence goes on along the minus strand of JBKJSZ010000395.1, from coordinate 2,205 downwards.
TCCCTTTTTAAATTATGGTTTTGATTTTTTAAAAGTTCAAGATTATTATTTAGCAGTAAATATCTTTCATCAACCAGTGTCTTAAGTTTTTTTAGATTTTCGTGTTGATGGGCATCATCAACAATCAATGAATCAAGCATAATAAATGTAAGGTTGCTTCGATGCTCTGCACCAATGAAAGGTTCCAGAAAAGTAGAATCGTTTGTAAGTTGATAACCACGTTGCCCGGTCTCTGCATCTTTTATATTGGAACGTATTTCGATAATTTTATTCTTTACTTCGTGGGTTTGAATAATCCAGTTGACCGATTTGTCAAATTGTTGTATGCGCGTGTAAGAAATAAATGAAACAACAATGAGTACCAAAATAATCAGTGTAAATAAAAAAGTGGAAGTTTGTTTGGATAGTTCCTTCATTTAGATCTTATAGTTGGCATTAATAAATTCAAATTATAAGTTGACCCTTAAAATTTGTTCTATTTTTTGCAATAAGTTAGAAAATAGCTGTTTCGAAAACAGCATGACCCCACCTACTCAAAAATACGCATTACCCTTTGCCTAACCTTATCTATTTGAATTACCTGTTAGGTTCTATTTAATCACATAAAAAATCGGAGGATAGAATTTGCAGCAGTTGTTTTCGAAGCGTTTGGAAGTCGGTTGGTTTGGTAAGAAAAAATTGCGCTCCAAATTCTTTTGTTATTTGTTTGTCGTGCGAGTTATTGGATGTGGAGAAAATCCCTACCGGAATTTTTTTTAATTTTTTTTCTTTTTTAACTTGAATTAAAAAATCATAGCCATTCATAATAGGCATGTTGAGGTCGAGAAAGATGATGTCGGGTAAATAGTCACTTAATTTTAAAATTTCCAGAGCGTTTTTACCGTTAACGGCTATTTCGCAATGTTTGGATGGGTCAATGGACTTAACCACTTCTTTAAACATAAACTGGTCGTCTTCATCATCATCTATTAAGAATATTTTGTTCATGCTATGGGTAAATATATGGTGAATATTGAACCAACATTGGGTTTTCCTTTTGCTATAATAAAACCATTGTGATTAGTTACAATTTTTTTTACGATGGCTAACCCAATCCCTGTACCTGAAAATTCGTTTCTGCCATGCAGCCGCTGAAAGAGTTCAAAAATTTTACTCTCGTATTCTTTTTCAAAACCAATTCCGTTATCTTCCATTTTTATTGCGTAATATTCGCTTTCTGGGTTTGCTGTAGGATAGTCAATTTCATTTCCTTTAATACGTTTACAGCTAATTTTAATATGCGGTATTGTTTCCTCCCGGGAATATTTAATAGAATTTTCTATAAGGTTTGAAAAAAGTTGGGAAAGTTGGATACTCAATCCTTTTATTGTAGGTAGCTTCTCATATTCTATTATTGCTTGTTTTTCAAGGATGCTGATGTACAGATCACTTTTACTCTCTTCCACAATACTATTCAGGTCACATTCTTCAAATATTGATTCAACGGAACTGGCTCGGGAAAAGTCGAGTAAGGATTCAATCAAACTTTGCATTCGCTCACCTGATTTAATGATTCGGTTAAAATAATCTTGGGTTTTATCGGTAAAAGTTTCAGTTTCAAGAATACGTTTGCTAAATGATTGTATTTTTCGAAGAGGTTCTTTCAAATCATGACTGGCAATATAGTTGAAAGAGGCAAGTTCAGCATTGGTATTTTCTAAATTCAAGTTTGCTTTGAGTAATGCTTCAGTCCGTTCTTTTACTTTTAACTCTAATGTTTCGGTAAAATTTCTTTGTTCGGTGATATCGGTGTGGGTTCCAATCCATCGCTCGATATTCCGGTTAGCATCTTTTACAGGATAAGCACGTGTTAAAAACCAACGATACTCACCGTCATGCCTTCTAAGTAAAAAGGTAAGCTCAAAGGATTCGTCTTTTGTCCATGCTTCTTTTAAAAACGCCATCACTTTTTCAAGGTGGTCAGGATGATGGAATCTGTTCCATCCCCAACTTTCCATTTCTTCCGAGGTGGTTCCGGTATAATCATACCATTGTTGATTAAACCAATAAACCCTTCCATCCGCATTGGCAATCCAGGCAAGGTTTTGAATGCTATCTGCAAAAACCCTGAACTGGTTTTCGCTTTTTTCAATTTGTTTGCGGGCATCAATTTGTTGGTGAATATCTTTTTCCAAACGCAAATTTTGTTTTCGTAATTCTAACAGA
>JBKJSZ010000154.1:0-15291 GCA_046593675.1 Ferruginibacter sp. | reverse complement strand
ATTGGGTTGCTTTATGATGGCAACCAGTAAACCCTGCTTTCCATTAGCATTGATTTTAGTGTATTCAACGCCTTCATTAATCTTAACATCAGCAATATCTTTTAATTGAACAATACGTTTTCCGTTATTGGAAATTATAAGATTTTTCAAATCTTCCAGAGAATGAACAGAAGCATCGGTAACGGTCAAATACAATAAACGGAAATCAGTTAAATAACCATTGGCCTCAATAAAATTGGTTTGAGCGAGACTATTGGAAAGTGCATCAGGCGTAATTCCTAATGTGCTCATTTTTTGAGGATTCAAATGGAGCCAGTATTCTTTTTGTTTTCCGCCAATGATTCTTACTTCCGATACTCCCTGCACTTGTGATAGAAAAGGTTTGATAGTGTACAAGGCGAGTTGCTTCATATCTATCGGTGTGCGGTTGTTATTATTTGTTTCCAGGGTATAACCTATCACCGGAAGGATAGAAGGATTCATTTTCTCCACCGTGATTTTTAGATCAGCAGGCAAATCATTTCTGATCTGCGCAATTTTAGATTCAATTCTTTGCTGACTCAAATCAATATTTGCATCCCAGTTCATAAAAGCTGAAATCTCGCAGCTTCCGCGACTTGTTATGCTTCTAACGTTTTCCAGATTAGGCACCTGTTTAACAGCATTTTCCAATGGTTGCGTAACAGTGATCATCATTTTATTCACTGGTTGCAATCCTGCATCGGCTATGATCTTTATTTTGGGAAAAGTAATTTCAGGAAATAAAGAAGTTTGCAAACGGCTGTAAACTAAACCGCCTCCCATCAGAATGAGTGCAATGATAACAGTGAGCGGGTTTTTGTATTTTATAAAGAATTGTTTCATTCTTCTCCTTTCATAATTATCACTTTGGTAGTATCGGGTAGTCCATAATTTCCAGTCAGTAAAATTTTATCATTTGCTGAAAATTGTGGGCGAAGAATTTCCACCCTGTCCTTTGTTTCCATTCCTTTTACCACAATAACTTTTACAGCAGTTATAGAATCGATCATCTTCATTACCCAAAAATTAGTTTGTGCATCGTCAGTAAGCAACGCCGACTTTGGTAGAGAAATGGCATTTGTTTTTTTTGCTTTTACTATATGCACCTTTGCAATAAGATTTTGTGGAAGAATAGAGGAGTTGTTTACTTTTATCAATACACTTTGAGTTTGCGAAACCGAATCTACATTAGGTAAAATATTAGTAACAATTCCTTGTAAATGTGTGCCATCAGGTAATTCTATCTCCACCGTTTTTCCATTAGCAATGTATTGCCGCAATTCAACAGGAAGGTTGAGAATAAATCCAAAACTTTTTAAATCGGCAAGTACGGCTAATTGCTCTCCATCCTGCACATAATCTCCCACATGGTGATCGAGGCTTTGAATATACCCGCTGGTTGATGCCTTAATACTAATTACACCGGAAAAATTAAAACCAGGGCCTAACTTATTAATAGTGTTACCTAAGGCATGTGCTTCTTTTGTTTGCAAAATAAATGCAAGTTGACCAGCCTGAACCTTCTGACCCAATTTTACATGTACAGCTTTCAGATAACCGTTAGCAGATGCTTTTATATAATTACTTTGCTGATAGGATGATGTTGCATTAAGTTCAATATAATCATTAAGATCTGATGTTTCAATGGTTGTTATGGTAACCGGAGTTCTTACTTCTTCCATAGCTACATTTTCTATATCGGATGTAGAGTCTTTGCGTTTACATGCAAAAAATATGAGCAATACAAAAAATAATAAATGGATCTTATTCATTCAAAAGATTTATTGGTTCCAATAATTGATCTGGTTCAATGTTCTTGATCTCTCAATTGTATTCAGGGTTAATAAATTTTGTGCATTTAAATAATTATTGATGGCAGTCATATAATCTCTCATGGTGATATCACCAGTTTCAAGCAATTTGTTGTTTGCGATAATTAAAGTTTTTGAGTATTCAATTTGCTTATTGATTTTATCTACCATCAGATCGGTAGCATATAGTTGCCGTTTTAATTGTGCTACCTGTTGATAATATTGATTGATAAAAAATTGTTTATTCACTTGTCTTGTTTTTTCTTTTATTTCTACCTGGGAATTCTTCATTTGTTTTTGATGGCCATCATAAATAGGAATGGTGAGACTTAGTCCTGCACTGAAACCAAAATTTTTGTAAGGTGTAATTTGCAGACTGGAAGTGTATCCGCCATCAGCGTAAGCGCCTATTCTTGGTTTGTACTGATAAGTGATCAATTCTTTTTCCAAAGCAAGACGAAGACTGTCTGTTGTAAATTTTTTTATAAACACAGAGCGATCTACATTGGTCGGTGACATTTCATGTAAATCAGGTTTCTCGAGGCGTTGAATCGTTGTATCAAAAATTCCTGCGAGATAATTAAGTAAAAGGTAATCGGCTGCATATTGGTTTTGTGCCTGTAGAAAAATGAGTTCCTGTTGCTGCATGATTACATAAAAATTCAGGTAATCCGTTTGTTTAAAAACATTTTGTTCAGTCAGTTTTTTTAAAATCGTTTCTTCCTTTTTCATAAGATCGTAAACATCTTTTGTAAAGCCTGATGCAAGTTGATCTGCGTAAGCGTTGATATATTGATCTGTTATGTTTTTAATTAAATCTTTTTGTGATAATTGGATGGTGTCAAGCAGAGCCTTTCTTTGCAGATCAAAGTTGGCTAGTTGAGCTGCAAGGTTTTTGGGCCTGATAAAATTTCTATTCGCCTGAAAAATTGCCGTGAGATTTGAGATGTTTGTAATGGCAGGATCATAGCCCCATCCATTGATAAACGGTGCGTAACTATCAATATTTAAAAAGTTGATCTGTGTTTTTAATGAAGCTCTTAAAAGCTGGCTATCGATTTGAGCTATCAATACCTGATTTTGGAAATCTTTTACAACAGGGCTGTTATGAGAAGCCTCTTTTAAAAAATAATCAAGAGTACGGTTTTGTGCAAATGGAGAGAATAAGACCATTAAAAAAGTTCCAGTCAGTATCCCTTTCATCCTTTCAATATTTTAAAAACCATAATATCCATGTAAACTATGTTTTTTTTCTCCTTCTTAATAATTCACATTCCTAAAGATCATTTAAATGTTTGTAAACACTCGCGGAAGATTTATAGCCATATAGCAGATCTGTTTCAAGAATTGTTCCATGCCTGTGTATCACACAATATAGGATTTACCATTCCCTGAAATTTATTACGTAAGTGTTAATGCCATTTCGATGAGCCGATTGAATAGAGATGTTCTAAAAGAGTTTTAATATCAATGAAGTCCTATCAATATCTTTTAATTCTGCAGCACTATACACAATTCTTATTATTAATTTGGTATCAATGAGTAACATGTTCTGTATAAAAAAAGTTGATAAATTATTATTTATCCCTACTTTTCTTGCAAAAAACGATTGGAAGTCTAAGGTAAATGCTTTCCTTTTTGCCTGTTAGCAAATGCTATGGGACCTACAATAATTGAAAATAAAATTAATGTTGGTCGCCTTTGCCTTTCGAAAAATTACCTGAAACGGTTTGGCCGTTTGAAGTGTCCAGGTTTTAATACATCTCCTTTTTGGTAATGACCATCCGGGTGAGCAAATGAGATAATTCCCCAAAAAGAAAATAATATGGTTAAAGTTAATTTGATCAATGAGTTTTTTAGGTAATTCATTTTGGGGTTTTAATTTTGGCAAAAAGTAAGATGGAGTTTGATGAAATCAAACTGATATAATTACGCAATAAAATTCAATAATGGTATGCCGTACAAGTGAGTGGCACAACGATGATGACCATAGCTGCTGTCTTTGCCAGTACAAAAAATTTTTCAAAAAGCCTTTATACCTGGATTACTTTTTTAATCAACCCCAGATGATCTAAATTTAAATCTCTGTCCTCTCCCTACAATTAATTCTGATTTGGGTAAAAGATGGCTTCCAAAAATGGAAGCCATTCTTAAGCGGTGATCCGGATTGGATTCGAACCAATGACCCTCAGCTTAGAAGGCTGATGCTCTATCCAACTGAGCTACCGAACCATAAAATCGTTGGATTTTGGGCTGCAAATATAGTAGTTCTATTCTAGAAGTTTTGGGAATGAATAAAAATCTGCCTAAAAACGTTTTAATATAAAAAAAAGAAGGCAGAATCAAGTACTTATACAATTATAATATTGTTAAAAAGAATTGATTGGTATGTTTTTAGATACTACATTTGTTCAACAAACTCATTAACAATTTCTCTTATCATCATTGAGAAGGATTTATTAATTAAAACTTAGCGTTTATGAAACAAAAACTTGCGTTGGTATTGTCTTTTATGGTATTTGCCGTGGGTGCTTTTGCCCAAATGGACAATAACTCGGCTGCTACTAAAAAAGGAAAATTGGTTGGTATACACTTCAATGCACTGGATTTCAAAACTCCTCAGTCTTGGAAAAATAATTCCTCTCCAAGATTTGCCACAAAATTGAAGGAGATGGATTTCGGTCTTTCTTTATCATATTGGAAAGGATTAACCAGTAAAATTGATTTTGCTTTAAAATTGAATGGTAATCTGCATGATTATGCGGCAGATAGAAATGTATCAACTACTAAAACAGAGGTAGGCCTTGAATTAGAACCTACCATTAACATTCGCCCGTTTAAGGATAACAACATATTTGCACCTTTCTTAAGTGCAGGTATCGGAGGCGGATATTACACAGGAGAGTTTGGCCTGTATGTACCTGCAGGTGTTGGTTTACAACTAAATTTCAGCAGCGTTACTTATCTATTATTACAAGCCACTTACAAATGGTCTTTATCTGAAGATGATTTAAAAGATCATTTAGTGTATTCATTTGGTATACTACAGAATATTGCTCCTGCAAAACCTGCAGTGGTATTACCTCCGCCACCGCCGCCGGTTGTGGATCGTGATAATGATGGTATTCTGGATAGTCTTGACAGATGTCCTGATACACCAGGTTTAGAATCATTACAAGGTTGCCCAGATAGAGACGGAGATGGCATAGCTGATATTGATGATAAATGTCCGGATACAAAAGGTATTGCAAAATACCAGGGTTGCCCGATACCAGATACTGATGAAGATGGTATTAATGATGAAGAAGATAAATGTCCTACTGTAAAAGGTGTGGCCCGTTATCAAGGTTGTCCAATTCCTGACACAGATGGGGATGGCATTAACGATGAGGAAGATAAATGCCCAACTCGTCCTGGTCCTGCATCTAATCAGGGTTGTCCTGAAATTGCAAAAGAAGTAATTGAAAAAATCAACTTCGCTGCAAAGAATGTATTTTATTCAACCGGAAGCTATAAACTGTTGGCTAAATCATTTGCATCTTTAAATGAGGTGGCAAGATTAATGAAAACTGATCCTACATTAATGTTGGATATAGATGGCCATACAGATTCTCAAGGTAGTGATTCAAGCAATCACACACTTTCTCATAACAGAGCTAAATCTGTTAAAGATTATCTAGTTAAACAAGGTGTGGATGAAAGCCGTTTGAAATCTACAGGATATGGTGAAGAAAAACCTATCGCTGATAATAAGACCGCTGCAGGTCGTGCTAAAAACAGAAGAACTGAAATGACGGTACGTAATTACTAAATGTCATTTTTCATAAAATTAAAACCCCGATAAATTTTATCGGGGTTTTTTATTGAGATTATTTTCAAAGTCTTAAAAATAAATCAAGTTCAAAATAGATGTTTCTGAATTTTCATAAGTTTATGCCAGCACTTTCATTTCGCTGAAATCATTTACCTGATTATATAAAGTATCACGTTCGATCGGTTTCCGTTTCGCCTGGCGTATCAAGTTAACTAATTGTTCTGTGGTCATCGTTGGAGATTGCTCTTCGCTCCCTGCCATCGAGTAAATTTTAGTGGTATCATCAATTGTTCCATCAATATCATTTACTCCGAATGCTAAAGAAAGTTGTGCATTATGCCTGCCCAACATTGGCCAGTACGCTTTGAGATGAGGAAAGTTGTCCATATAAATTCTCGAAATAGCATACAGGCGCATATCTTCAATAACGGTAGATTCTTTTACATCGCTCATATCATTATTATGATTGCGGAATTTGAGCGGTATGAATGTGTTGAAGCCATGTGTTTTATCCTGTAAATTTCTCAACCTGCTCATATGATCGATGCGATGTGCGTACTTTTCAATATGACCATATAACATGGTGGCATTGCTGTGCATTCCCAGGTTGTGCGCAGCTTCATGAATCTGAAGCCATCCATCGCCGGTTACTTTATCAGCTGAAATGATCTCCCGTATTTCGGGATGAAAAATTTCTGCACCACCACCCGGTAATGATTGAAGGCCTGCATCTTTTAATATTTGCATTCCTTCGGCAATGCCCAACTTCGCTTTGCGGAACATATAATCCAGTTCAACAGCTGTAAAAGCTTTAATGTGTAATTCAGGGCGATGAGCATGAATTTTCTGTATGAGTTCCGTGAAATAGGATAGATTCATTTTGGGATGCACTCCACCTACTATATGTACTTCTGTAACGTCTTTACCATCATAGGATTTTACAATATCCAGCATTTGATCAATGCTCAGTTCCCAGCCTTCTTCCCTGTTAGAATATAATCTGGAGTATGAACAGAATTTGCAACTGAATACACAAACATTGGTGGGTTCTATATGAAAATTTCTATTGAAATATGTTCTATCACCATGTAGTTTTTCCCTGATAAAATTTGCCAGGGTTCCGGCATAACCAAGGCTGGCTGATTCAAATAGTGTAATGCCTTCTTCATCTGAAATGCGTTCTCCAGCCAGTACTTTTTCTCCGATTATTTTCAAAGCAGGAGTAGGAGACTGCCGGATCAGATTTTCTATTACTGCTGCCATAGTGAAAATTTTTGCAAAGTTAACTTGCTACCCTCATCTAACAACATCAATAAAACTTTGTTTGATTTTTTAATAAACATTAACTTCCCACATCCAAACTAACGCAGATCAAAGATTCGTTTGTATTTGTAACGTAATACTAACCAAACCAACATAATGAATATCAAAACAAAGCTTACCGTAATGAGTTTCCTTCAGTTTTTTGTGTGGGGAGCGTGGCTGATTACTATTGCAACGTATTATTTTTCCAACAATATGGGTACCGGAGCCCAATTCGGACGACTGTTCTCTACTCTGGCATTATCATCCTTATTTATGCCGGCCTTAACTGGAATTATTGCAGATAAATGGATGAATGCAGAAAAATTATATGGCATATTACACATTCTATATGGGGTGATTTTGTTTTTTGTTCCGCATGTTACCAATGCAGATGATCTGTTCTATGTAATTTTTGGGGCAATGATCTTTTATATGCCTACCATTTCCTTATCTAATTCTATTGCTTATACAATTTTGAAAAATAATCAATTTGATGTGGTTAAGGTTTTCCCACCTATCAGGGTTTGGGGAACTATAGGGTTTATTGTGGCCATGTGGATCACAAATCTTACAGGCAGCAAAGCAAATTCCAACCAGTTTTTAATTGCGGGTGCTATGGCTATTGTATTAGGATTGTATTCTTTCACTTTACCAAAATGCCCGCCTCAACACAGCATTTCAAAAAATGCCTCATGGCTTGAGCAATTTGGTTTGACCGCTTTTAAATTGTTCGCAAAGTATAAGATGGCTTTATTCTTTTTATTTTCCATGTTACTGGGTGGAGCTTTGCAATTGACGAACATGTACGGAGACACTTTTTTAGATGATTTCAAAAACAATCCTTTATACGGACCAGATGCCTTTGTGGTGAAATATTCCACCATCATCATGTCCATTTCTCAAATTTCAGAAACGGTCTTCATCTTAACCATTCCATTTTTTCTTAAACGGTTTGGGATCAAAAATGTGATGTTATTTTCTATGATCGCCTGGGTATTAAGGTTTACTTTATTTTCTTATGGTAATCCCGGTGATGGTTTATGGATGATAATTGTTTCCTGTATTGTATATGGTATGGCATTCGACTTCTTTAATATTTCCGGTTCGTTATTCGTGGAAACCACAACAGATCCTGCCATCCGGTCAAGTGCACAAGGTTTATTTATGATGATGACAAATGGAGTGGGAGCATTTTTAGGAAGCACGATCAGTGGAATTATGATTGACAAATATTATTTACTACCAGGTGGTCAAAAAGACTGGCATGGCATATGGCTGGCATTTGGTATATATGCTGCTATAATTGCTGTTTTATTTGCCCTGTTATTTAAACATAAACACGACCGAAACCTAAACACATCAGAATTATCACATTAATGAAGTGGTACTATCAGTTCATAAAAAAAATCTCTTGTTTTACAAGAGGTTTTTCAATGTATAGAAAGTTGTTTATTTAAGTGCTTCAATTTTCTTTACAAAGTTTGCCTTTGGTTGTGCACCTACTAATTTGTCCACTACTTGTCCATTCTTTACAAATAATATTGCAGGAATACTTGTAATACCATAATTCATAGATACTTGTGGGTTATGATCAACATTCACTTTCCCTATTTTAACTGAACCAGCATATTCTTTGGATAATTCTTCGATAACCGGACCGATTGCTCTGCAGGGACCGCACCATTCTGCCCAAAAGTCAATTACTGATAATTTATCTGAATCCAAAACTTCTGTCTGGAAATTTGCATCTGTAAATTCGAGTGCCATAATAACTTGTTTTAATGTTAGGTAGATTGAGTTGCAAATTTATTACCATTAATGTTATTGTGAGTTTATGACATATCCACAAAGCTTTTTGTCAGGTTAATACATTTTTAATTATTCATTTGCACCGATACCTCGAGGAGGTTATTGCTATTTAGGAAAACTGCCATTTCATCATTCATGGTAAAACCGGTTTCCAATGTTGATAACTCAATCTTGTAATTTTCTTCCATATCAATCACATTAAACTTAAGCGCTGTCTTTCCCGGATATTGAATCAGGTTAGCACTCATGAAATCTATAAATTCTTCATCTATCAAACTAGCGGGTACATCAATACAAACTTGTCGGGTTAAAGTAGTTTTTACAGTATCGAGTAAATGAATTTTGTTTACTTTAAACTCATACTCCGTTCCATTATATCGTTGCCGGAAAGAACCTTCCACCATTAATATCAATCCGGGTTTCAAATATTTTTCATACTTCACATAATCTTCGCTCCATAACATGAATTCACTTTTGCCGGAATAATCCTCCAGTTTTAATGCACCGAAATTTTTACCCATTTTCGTTTTACGATGTTGCGCATCTATTACCAAACCAGCAACACGAAATGTTTTAGAAGGCGGTGGAATAATATTCATAGCATTTTTATGCAGGTCAAATTCTCCAAGAGGCGTGATGTTATAATGCGTTAATTCGAATTTGAAATTATCCAGAGGATGTCCGCTTAAATACATTCCCGTTACTTCTTTTTCATATTCCAGTTTTTCTTCCAGTAACCATTTTTCACAATCGGGAAGTTTCGGCGGCAGAATTTCCGGCATTTGCATTTCGCCGAATAAAGTATGGGTAGAGGAGGAAGACTGCGTTTGAAAAACCGCACCAAATTTTATTATTTTCTCCAGTGATGAAGTATCGCCAGCAGGCTGAAATACATATTGCGCCCTGTGCATTTCCGAAAAACAATCAAATGCTCCGCCATGCACCAATGATTCCAGAGATTTCTTATTGACAGCTCTCTGGTTAACTCTTTTTACCAGATCAAAAATACTGGTATAATATCCATTTTTTGTTCTTTCCTGGATGATCTGTTCTATGGCGTTTTCACCAACACCTTTCAGTTTATTTAAGCCGAACCTGATCTCACCTTTTTTGTTGACAGCAAATCCATCATGCGATTCATTAATATCAGGCCCAAGTACCATAATGCCCATACGTTTACATTCTTCCATATAGAAAGTGATCTTTTCGGTATTGCCTGCATGATTCAATACAGCAGCCATATACTCTGAAGGATAATATGCTTTTAAATAAGCGGTTTGATAGGCAACATACGCATAGCAGGTGGAATGCGATTTGTTGAATGCGTATTGCGCAAATGCTTCCCAGTCGGTCCATATTTTTTCAAGAATTTCTTTTGGATGTTTTTTAGCAGTGGCGCCATCCATGAAATCACCTTTCATTTTATCAAGCGTTTTACGATCTTTTTTTCCCATCGCTTTTCGCAAAATATCAGCCTGGCCTTTTGAAAATCCTGCTAATTTTTGAGATAACAGCATCACCTGTTCCTGATATACAGTAATACCATACGTTTCTTTAAGGTATTCTTCCATTTCAGGAAGATCATAAGCCACTTGTTCGCGTCCGTGTTTTCGGGCAATAAACTTTGGTATATAACTCATTGGTCCCGGGCGATACAAAGCATTCATGGCAATGAGATCGTCAAACTTATCCGGTTTCAATTCCCGCAGATATTTCTGCATGCCTACACTCTCAAACTGAAATGTTCCATTAGTATCGCCATGTTGGTATAACTGGTAAGTTTTTTCATCATCTAAAGGCAGGTAATCAATGTTGATTTCCACACCATGATTTTGTTTGATGAGTTTAAGGGAAGTTTTAAGAATACTCAATGTTTTCAATCCCAGAAAATCCATTTTTATAACGCCCGCTTCCTCAATGGTTCCACCTTCAATTTGTGTTAACCAAAGATCAGAATCCCGGGAAGTGGCAATAGGAATCAGGTCTGTCAGATCTCTCGGTGCTATAATGATTGCGGAGGCATGCACACCGGTATTCCGTACAGATCCTTCCAGAATTTCAGCTTCATGTAATATTGCTGATAACAGATCTTTTCCATGGTATATTTCCCGTAATTTTTTTACGTTGTCCACATCCTCCGGAATCAATTGTTCTTTTTCTTCTAAAGATTTTTCCCCTGTTTTTTCTGCTTCTTTTATGGTGAAAGGAGCGTGCAACAATCTTTTTAAAACAATACCCGGGCGTTCCGGAACCAGTTTAGATAAAGCCCTGCTTTCTGCAATTGGAAGATCCATCACGCGGGCAACATCGGCAATGCTGCTTTTTGCAGCCATCGTTCCATAAGTAATGATCTGTGCTACCTGGTTTTTACCATATTTCTGTACTACATAATCTATCACTTTTTGCCTGCCTTCATCATCAAAATCGGTATCAATATCGGGCATGCTCTTACGTTCCGGATTTAAGAAACGCTCAAAAAGTAAATTGTATTTGATAGGATCGATATTGGTAATTCCTATACAATAGGCTACCACACTTCCTGCGGCAGATCCCCGGCCCGGTCCAACAAAAACACCGATCTCTCTTCCTGCTCTTATAAAATCACTCACAATTAAAAAGTATCCCGCAAATCCCATTTTTTCAATCACATCTAACTCAAACTGTATTCGTTCTTCTACCTCAGGTGTTAGAATCTGGTAACGATTTGCTGCACCTGCCCATGTGATACTCGCGAGGTATTCATCCTGTGACTTAAAATTGGAGGGAACTACGAAATGCGGTAATAGAATATCTCTTTTTAAATCCAATAAATCTATCTTTCCCACCACTTCATTTGTGTTATCAATTGCTTCCGGAATATCATGGAAAACCTTTGACATTTCTTCTGTGGTCTTCAGGAAGAACTGGTCATTCGGAAATGCAAAACGCGTGTTTCCTTTTTTCACATCATCATCTGTAAATTCTCTGGCAGGAGGTGTTTTTTGTAATTCCCCAGTATTGATACAAAGTAAAATATCATGCGCCGTAAAATCTTTCTGATCTACATAATGGCTGTCATTGCTTGCAATAACTTTTACATTATATTTTTTTGCGAACTTCAACAGAACCAGATTTACTTTATCCTGTTCCGGCATACCATGGCGTTGTAATTCTACATAGTAATCATCCTGAAAAATATTCAGCCACCATTTAAATTCATTTTCACCTTCTGCTTCTCCTTTTTTCAAAATGGTCTGCGGTACCAACGCACCCAAGCAACAGGTAGTTGCTATCAATCCTTCGTGATATTTATGTATAAGCGTTTTATCTATCCGGGGATATTTGGAATACATTCCTTCGATGTAACCGAGGGAAGTAAGTTTCACTAAATTCTGATAACCTTGCGCATTTTTGGCCAGCAATATCTGGTGATGCCTTGGATCTCTATCTTCCTTACTGAATGTTTTCCGGGTTCTGTCTTGCGTGATATAAAACTCACAACCAACAATCGGTTTTACTTTCAGTGTTCCGTCATCATTTTTATGATTGTATGCTTCTTTTACAAATTCAAAAGCGCCAAACATATTACCATGGTCACTAATAGCTATGGAAGGCATGCCATCCGCAATAGCTTTCTTATACAGATTTTTAATAGAGGCAGCGCCATCTAAAAGGGAATATTGGGTGTGAACGTGCAGATGCGAAAACTTCATTTGTTGATAATTCTTTGTATAATATTCTAAATGAAAAAGTGTGGAGGAAATATTTTTGGAAACTCATGCAATCCTTCTTTCGCAAATATCGTATTCCTCTTCCTCAACTTTGAGCGATATTTTCCACATAATATGTCAAAATATTCCCGACAACCTTGGCTTAAAAAATCAAAAACCTATCTTTGCCAGCGAATTCAGGTAATAAAAGGTTAGTTTGTAGTACAAGGCAATAGAATATGTAGTACAATCGTTGAGAATTGATAGTAACGTTAAGGCTAAAAAAACGAGATTAAGTCGTACATACCTATAAACCAATATGTAACGTATGAAAAATTTTATTTTTGTTGCACTAACAATTTTATTTTTTTCGGCATCATCACATCAGGCGGTGGCACAATCATCTCTTCGTTTTATTGATAATGTTGAAATTATGGGAGAGAAAGTTTTGTCGCCCCTTTCCACATCTGCTCCGGATAACATTTACATTTCACCAGAAGCTGTGAACATACCTTCAACAGAAATGTGTACATCTTTACAATTTAAATATGCGCAGCTAACGGAACAGGAAGTTGAACATATTTCTAATAAACGTTTATATCTTTTAATTGAAGACTGGTATAACACGAGATATCGTTTAGGAGGGAATTCCAGAAAAGGAATTGATTGCAGTTCTTTTGCAGCTATGCTTGCGGATGCCATGTATCATACCTGCCTTTCCAGAACTGCCAGGGAACAATTTATAGAAACGCATCGTATTGTGAAAAATGAACTAAAAGAAGGGGATCTTGTTTTTTTTAATACAAGAGGCGGAGTAAGTCATGTGGGAATGTATCTCGCAAATGGATATTTTGTGCATGCCAGTTCCAGTAATGGAGTAATCATCAGCAGTATGAACGAACCTTATTACCTGAATCGTTATGTGGGCGCAGGACGTTTGGCAACATCTATGGCTTCTGCTATTTGCGATTAGTTATTTGATTTTCTTCAACTGAATATAAAAATTCGGATCAATTTCCAGTGGCATTTTATAATCTTTGAACTTTAATTTCTTTACCATTTCAGATGGATAAATAAAAACATAATTGCCTTTAATATTTTTTATTTTCACAGGCATATTAAATCCATTTACACAATTCTTCCAGCGATAAATTATATATTTTTTATCTGACGAAAATTCTAATACCGGAATTTTTATTGTTCGCAGATACTGATCAAATATTTTTGAAAAATCCATTTTCGCTTCTGTTGAAAAGTATGTTTCAATATCTCTGGTATCTACAGTTTGATGATAAAATTTTGTGTTAAGTCCTCTTAAGATGTTTCTGAATTTTTCATCATCGTTTATAATTTTTCTGATCATATGAATCATACTGCCGGCTTTGCAATACATATCAACACTGCCTTCTTTATTGAAACCATAAATACCTATGACAGGGATATCATTAATTATATTTTTTCGTGATCCCTGAACATATTTTTCTGCTGCAGGAATTCCAAAATAAAATTCGGTGAATAATGTTTCACTGTAATTGGTAAAGCCTTCGTGCACCCACATATCAGCTATATCATTGGTTGATATATTATTTGCAAACCAATCATGCCCGCTTTCATGAACAATTATAAAATCCCATTTTAATCCCCAGCCGGAGCCGGAAAGATCTCTTCCTAAATAGCCATTCTGATAACCGTTGCCATAAGCCGTGGCACTTTGGTGTTCCATTCCCAAATGCGGAGCTTCCACCAGTTGATAGCCATCTTCATAAAATGGATATGGGCCAAACCAATGTTCAAATGCTTTCATCATTTTTGGTGCATCTGTAAATTGTTTTTTTGCTTTTTCCAGGTTATAATCAAGTACCCAATAAGTCATATCGAGTGTTCCTTTTTCCCCTGCGTACTTCTCGCTAAATGAAACATATTTTCCTATATAAGGAACAATATTATAGTTGTTGATCGGGTTCACCACTTTCCACGAATATATTTTTTTATTGCCTGAAATGTTTTGAGTTTGAAACAATCTGCCATTACCAACAGCCATTAAAGTATCCGGAACAATGATATTTAAGACAGCACCACTATCTGGTTCATCGCCCTGATAATCTTTGCATGGATACCAAACACTGGCACCGGTTCCCTGGCAGGCTACACTCATCCAGGGCTGATTATTTTTATCTTTCTTCCATATCCACCCACCATCCCACGGAGGGTTTACGGCTTCAGTAGGTTTGCCATGAAAATAAATACTTATTTCATTCAACGCAGGTCTTAATTTAAACATGGCAGCAGAATCTCTGAGTGTCACCCAATACACATTCCCTTCTCTAGTAAATAAAATATTTTTTTGAAAGTTGGTTATGCTGTCTATGATCATCGGTGGCTGAAGATCTATCTGCATCAGATTGGTACCTTTATCAAAAAAAGAAATAATGTTTTTCCCCTTGATAGTTTTTGTAAGGTAATCTGGTTCAACTGTAATATCATAGTGTAAAACATTCCATGTCTGCCGGTAAATACCATTGGAACCTCTCAAAGAATCAGCGCTGGTATAGATTTGCTTTTTATTCAATAACTGGCTCTCTGCATGCTGAAAGGAAATCATTAAAAAAAGCAACAAGGATAATTTGTACATTGTACTATTTTATAATGATAAATTTAATAAGTTAAAATCAAAACGTTTTTAAAAATCGATAAATGGCCATGCGATTAACAAGAGGAAGGGTGTTATGGAAAATGCTGATTATCCTTTTATCATCTTGTGGACATAAGCAGCAAACAAAAAATATTTTTTTTTATAATGAATCTTCCGGCATTGCATCACTTGATCCCGCTTTTGCAAAAA
>JBKJSZ010000200.1:0-4184 GCA_046593675.1 Ferruginibacter sp. | reverse complement strand
TTCAAATTTGAAAGTACCATCGCCTTTAAGCCTGGAAATATATTTAGGTTTTATTTTTTTTACGGCAGTATCAGAAAGGTCGGTGTACAAAGAAACGATCATTGCTGAATCAATATTGTTATTTTCTGCGAGGATCACATTTCCGGATAAGGATAAGGAATCTAATGTTGGGCCAGTGGAAAAAGTATATTTCAGATCTGATATTGGATTGTTCTCATTCAGGTCACGTATAGCATTGCCGAAATTAATTGTATATGTGGTATTTGGAAAAAGTGAATCCTTAAATTTAACTGTAACCGTTCTGAAATTAAAGTTGATCTGTGGCACATTGGTCTGATACGGAGATACCAGTACATTGTTTTGAATATCCTGCAGGTTTATATATTCATCAAATTGCAGGATGATTTTATTTCCTTTGAAATTAGTGGAATTGTTCTCCGGAATAGCTCTTATCAAATGAGGTGGAATGGTATCTTTTAATCCACCGGTGGGCGCACCAATTTGTCCGCAACCGGTTAAATGGAAAGTAACATATACAATCAGGATCAATAGAGATACAATATTTATTCCTGTTTTAATTTTCTTCATCTTCAATTGCTGATTCATGTAAGGCGATTGCCATGTTATTTGTTTTAACGAAGTTACACCAATGGCAATCTTCTTTTCCGCATCCTGTATAAAAGTCGTGATCCTGTATTTTCCCCCACACAGAAGTTATTTGATGTTTTACCGTTTCCACATCTGCAGGTGTAATAGCAATGCGTTTACGTTGATAAATCTTTTTTTGATCTGGCTCTATGAAATCAAATTCACAACTCAACACTGTCCAGTCTTTTTGAGATTCCTCAACCAGTAATTTATAGAAAACGGCTTGTCGCCAATAATCACCACCATTCGGATCTTTGTCATTAGGTGCAATTAATTTTGGTTTCGCATTATCAGGATTTCCGGTTTTATAATCTACAACGTTCACTTGTTTTCCTGTAAACTCGAGTTTGTCTAATTTACCTTTTACCGGAACACCATTAATAGAAACACCGCGGATATTTCTTTCAATAGATACAATTTTATTCCATGAATGAATATAAGTATCATAATATTTGGTGAGAATTGATTGGCCATATTCCATTCTTCTTGCGAATTGTTCTTTGGTAAAACTTTCACGGTGTCGTTTCATGTACCATTCAAATTTGTCTATAAAAAATTCTTTGTCCGGAAACTGGTTGTTATTATCTCTCAACTGACTGAATAATTTTTCCAATGCATAGTGTACGGCGGAACCAAATTCTGTGGATTCATTTTTTGGTGATGGAATGCGTATCAGGTTTTGAAAATAAAACTGTAAAGGGCATTTGAGATAATTATTCAATGCGGTAACATTCATGTTGAATTTTTCGAGCAGGCGATCCATCAATTCTTTTTCTGCTCTGTTAATTTCAGGTGCTAAAGATTCCCCGAATTGAATAGCCTGGAATCCGGCAAGTATCTCCGGCATCAGCATTATTTTTTCTACAGGTATATCATGATCTTCTTTAATTTCTTCTATGAACATGGAAGGTTCCAGTGTTTTTCCATCATTGCGGAATTTTGAATATGAAATGTGCAGATGTTCTTCTGCTCTTGTGATAGCTACATAAAACAAACGGCGTAATTCTTCCGTATCGGAAGATTGAATTTGCGAACTGAACATGGTATCCGGAAAAGTAAATCCATGCGACATTTTCTTTTTCTTCTCCCAAAATCCTGCATTACAACCTGCAAAAAAAACATGTAAAAATTCCAGGCCTTTGCTGCCATGTGTCGTTAATAAATTAACACCTTTATCATTGCCACTTACCTGAACAAGCGGAATGGACAAACCTTCTTTTTCCATGATATCAAACATAGCGACAAGCTGAGAAACATTCATTGAAGGATTGCGGGCTGTTTCTTCTTTAATGAAATCGAACAAGGCACTTAACACCTGTAGCAGCCAGTGTTTTTCTTCGCTCTTCATAATTACGTTAAGTACACCCGCTTCGCGAATAATATTTTCAAACAAAACCTGCAAGGTAACATTAGGAACATTCGAGATCAACTTTTCAATGATGGCAGAAGCTTTTGCAAGATGCACTTCAATACCGGGAGTAAAAAGATCAATGTACGGTTGTGCAGATTTGTCTGATAAAATTTTACGTATCGATTTTTTATTTTGTGTGAATTGAGTTTCGGCAGCTTCCAATGATAATTTTGCAATTTCAATCGGTGGAATATTGAACCAGTCGAAGTGCAGCATTTCAAATAATATTTCATCACCGCTGTAAGCAATATCATGTTCGCAATCGAGGTAACGAAACATTTGAATGATCTTTTTCGACAAGGGAATATTGAAAAGGTTGGTACTTCTTTTAGTATAAAAAGGAATATTTTTTAGTTTTAAATAATTACTGATCTCTTCACCATATTTATTTTCTTTATATAAAATAGCAATGCTGCCGGGTTCAATATTTTGATTAATTAATTTTTCAACCTGCAGAACGATGTCAATCATTTCCTGCCGTTGTGTTTCATATTCTTTAATTACGGGAAGATGTTTTAAAAACATCCGGCTTTTATGAGAAGCGATCAACTCTTTTGTTAATCCATCTAATTGTGATACCAACCTGTCATTATTTCTATCAATTAATTTTTTAGAAATATTTAATATTGGTTGTGTAGAACGATAATTATCAGACAATACAATAGTGATCAGATCTGTGCTGTAATCATTAGCAAATGCCACCATGTTTTCAATATTGGCACCTTGAAAACGAAAGATACTCTGGTCATCATCACCTACCACAAACACGTTTGGTTTATCCCAATAACTTATCAATAAATCAACCAGCCTGTTTTGTGTTCCGCTGGTATCCTGGTATTCATCAATCAATATGTATTGAAATTTTTCCTGGTAGTTACGCAGTAAATTTTCATCATCTTCAAAAGCTTTGATCACCCAATTGATCATGTCATCAAAATCGTAACGATTGCTGTCCCGCATTAATTTCTGAAAATTATTAAACTCACAAACTGCTGCTTTCAGTTTTTCCATTTTCTCAATAACTTCCTGGATCTTATCGGTACGTATATCACCTTTTTTAAATTCTTTGGTCGCACGTTTGGTGACAAATTCTTCCCGTGAATATAAACTATCTGTGTATTGCTGTATACGTTCGCAGATGTGATCACTGGACCAGCCTTCCTTTTTCATGGTGCTGAAAAGTGATTGTAGATTTTTTATTTCATAATACACATCACCCCGATACCGTTTCAATGGATTTTCTTTTTGAAATGCATCGATCAGTTTTTTGAAGAGTACCATTTTTTCCAGATCGGAAACAGGATCAAGAGAATTTTTTTCAAACACAGAAAGATTCTCCTGTATCACATCATTACAAAATGCATGAAACGTATAAATATTTACGCGATAAGCTGCGGCACCAATGAATGAGATCAGCCTTTTTCGCATGGCCACAACACCTGCATCTGTATAGGTAAGGCATAAAATATTTTCCGGAGCAGTATCCGTATCCAGTAAAATTTTTCCAATGCGTGCGCCGAGAATCTGCGTTTTTCCTGTGCCAGGGCCCGCAATTACCATAACAGGACCTTCGATATGATCAACCGCTTTTTTTTGTTGTTCATTCAACTGGTTATATACCGTTTCGAATTTATTTTCTAAAATATTCCGGTAGGATTGCATGGATGTAATTTACAGAACGAAGCATAATGTAAAACAATTTGTTGCGGTTGTTGTTAATGTAAAAAAGCGAAAATGAGCAAAGTATATAGTTTCTCCACCGAGCAGCAATTGAATATGACGATGAATGAAGCGTGGGATTTTTTTAGCAACCCTGCTAATCTTCAGGCGATCACACCGGATGAGCTGAGTTTTCAAATTCTTACGCCCGATTTAGGAACAATGTACTCAGGGCAGGTAATAGAATATAAAGTTCGTCCGGTTTTAAATATTCCGGTGTATTGGATGACAGAGATCACACATGTTTCCGATAAAAAATATTTTGTGGATGAGCAACGGTTTGGTCCGTATTCCATGTGGCATCACCAGCATCATTTTTCAGAAAATGAAAAAGGTGTGTTGATGAAAGATATTGTTCATTATAAACTTCCTTTTTGGATATTCGGGGATGTAGCAAATACATTAT
>JBKJSZ010000419.1:0-2818 GCA_046593675.1 Ferruginibacter sp. | reverse complement strand
ATCCGGTAATGCGTTGATAAGTGTTTATAGATTCGCAGATATTTTTTAATTCTTCCGGCACTGCTCTGCCATAACTGAAAGTATGCAGATGAATTTTTATACCTGCATGATACAATGTTTTTATTTTATGAAAAAGGTCTACATAACCGCCATGGCTCACCGGCCAGGGCACATCATGTGTTACTATATGTACATGTTTATCCAAATATTCCTTTGTAAAATGCCAACAGTTTTAATTGCTCGTTTTGCCAGTTTAAAATCAGAGCAGCTTCCTTTGCCTGTTGTTGAAGACGAAACCAATGTTGTTCATTTTCTATAAGTTTGTTAACAGCCTGTACAATTGTTTCCGTTTCAACATCGTCAATCATAACAGCAAAATCATATAAATTGTTTATTTCAGCATATACAGGATAATTCACACATATCTGCGGAATTCCGGCATGCATGTAATCAAAGAATCTATTGGCAAGTGAATAATAATTGCTTTCCGCATCCTTATCAAATAATGTAAATCCTGCAAATGCTTTTCTGGTAACTTTTTTTAATTCATCCGGTAACAAATTCCCTTTAAAAAATATTTTATTTTCCAATCCGCTTTCTGCAACCAAGGATTTTGCTTTTTCAAAAAAATTTCCGGTTCCTACGATCCATAATGGCATTTCAATTTTTTTCATAGCAGGAATAAGTGTTTCAAAAGACCTTCCTTCATTAACTGCTCCCTGGTATAATAAATACTTTTCAGTTTTTTGCTCATCTACGGCTTCATATTTGGGAATGTTTCTGATCACTTCATATTGTACGCCATACATTCTTTGTATCACATCTGCTATATGCTGATTAACAGTATAGCCGTAAACAAATGCAGGAATAGTTTGTCGCTCAATTTTTTTCCAGGCTTTATAAATAGCCGGTCGGCTTACAATCTCTTTCATTTCGCAAAACAATTCATGTGCATCATATATTCTACGAATTTGTTTCAGCTTTGATATATATAAACAGGGAAGTATGGTATCAAGATCAATCGCACAGATCCCATCAATTTTTTTAAACAGCAGGTATAAAAATAGCCGGATATTATATTCCGCATAAAATACTTTCCCTTTATTAAAAAAACAGGATAATCTTTTCTGCTGGAAAGGATGATGTTGTAAGGCGACGGACTTCGGTAATTTTCTTCCAATTAAGGTAACAGCATATCCCGCATCTGCCAATGTGCTGCATATTCTGATCATGCGCTGATCAAATGAAAGATCATTGGTTACGGTAAAATATAATCTTGCCAAACAAACATTTTGGGCAAATAAACGTTTTTTTTGGTTACACTATTACTGATATCAAATTCTTTTGTTCCAGTTCTCAATTCATTCTTAAAAATTGACAAGGATTAACGAACTTCACGCACTTAAAATTAAATACATGTTTAATAAAGTTGTTTCTATATTGCTTTGTATGGTTGTATTGTTTAATCCAGCCACTTTTTCACAGGCGAAACTTGTTCAAAAAGTTACGTCAAAGCCAAATGAAATCATCATTCCTTTCGAAAAATATGTGCTTCCAAACGGATTAACGGTTGTGGTGCATGAAGATCATTCTGACCCGGTTGTTCATGTGGATATAACGTATCATGTTGGATCTGCCCGTGAAGAAATAGGTAAAAGCGGATTTGCTCATTTTTTTGAGCATATGATGTTCCAGGGATCTGATAATGTGGCTGATGAACAGCATTTCAAAATCATATCCGAATCAGGTGGAACTTTAAATGGAACTACAAACCGTGATCGCACAAATTATTTTGAAACAGTTCCCAGTAATCAACTGGAAAAAATGCTATGGCTGGAAGCGGATAGAATGGGCTTTCTACTCGATGCAGTAACACAACAAAAATTTGAAATTCAAAGAGCCACTGTTAAAAATGAAAGAGGCCAGAATTATGATAACCGTCCATATGGATTGATTGGCGAAGTTGGCTCTAAAAATTTATATCCTTACGGACATCCATATTCGTGGTTAACCATCGGATATATTGAAGATTTAAACAGGAGTAATGTAAATGATCTTAAGAATTTTTTCCTTCGTTGGTACGGTCCAAATAATGCAACGTTAACTGTTGGCGGAGATGTAAAAACAGTAGACGTTATTAAAATGGCGCAGAAATATTTTGGTTCTATTCCACGGGGCCCACAGGTATCGGCTATGAAAATGCCAGCCGTAAAATTAGAATCTAACCGGTACGCCAGCTATATTGATAACTATGCACGCACACCTCAAATGAGAATTACTTATCCTACCGTTCCTGATTATCATAAAGATGAAGCAGCACTGGCATGTCTTGCACAGATATTCGGTTCCGGAAAAACTTCTGTGTTATACCAAACGCTTGTAAAAACTCAGAAAGCTTTAAACGCAAATGCATTCAGTTCTTTGAATGAACTCGCTGGAGAATTTTTAATAAGTGTTACACCATTTCCGGGCAATTCATTGGCAGATATGGAGAAAATGGTAAATGATGCCTGGGTAAATTTTGAAAAAAGAGGCGTTACAGCTGATGATATTATCAAATTTAAAAGCCAGTTTGAAAGCCGAACTATAAATGGACTTGCCAGTGTTTCCGGTAAAGTTTCGCAGCTTGCTGCCTTTCAAACTTTTTTAGGTGATCCTGATATGATTGGTAAACAATTGAAAAAATACCAGGCCGTTAACGTTGCTGATGTTTTGAGAGTTTATAATACATATATCAAAAATAAATATCGTTTGGTAGTTAGTGCGGTTCCAAAAGGTAAGGAAGAAGATAAAGCGGCTGCCGATAATTATATAGTAA
>JBKJSZ010000126.1:0-4971 GCA_046593675.1 Ferruginibacter sp. | reverse complement strand
GGCCGATAAACCGCTCACTATCACTCTATCCAGATCAAGTTTTACACTTTTTACCAAAGATTAACTCATTGATTGATACTTTGGTAAAAAGTGTAAAACTTGATCTGGATAGAGTGATAGTGAGCGGTTTATCGGCCGGCGGTCAAGCTTCATGGGATTGGTTGATGACGGATACATATGCTAAAAAAGCATGTGCGTCTTTACCGATTTCCGCTGCTTCTACAAATTATCCTCAATATTATCCAACTTATATAACAGTTCCGATCTGGGTATCAAATGGCGGACAAGATGCGGCTCCAGCTCCCTATACCGTTTCGTACGTGGTAAATGCGTTTAGAGATATGGGTGGAAATATCAGGCAATCATTTTACCCTTCTTTGGGTCATGGTGTCTGGAACACTTTCTGGTCAGAGCCGGATTACTGGCCCTATCTGAATCAACAACATAAAGCCAATCCACTGGTATATTTTCAAAGAAGTGAATTTTGCCCTAATGATTCTGTGAATGCAAAACTTGCCGTACAGCAAGGATTTAATAATTATGAGTGGCAAAAAAATGGGGTAACTATTACCGGTGCAAATACTAATCAATATATTGCTACATCCTTTGGAACTTATAGAGTTAGGTTCAAACGCTCGAACGGAAATTCTTCATGGTCGGACTGGTCTCCAAGGCCTGTAGTTATTTCCCCAAAACAGGGAACAGTTTCTCCTCCTATACAGATTAATGGTTTAAAAAGTAAAGTATTGCCTGCTCCGGATGGATCTACAACTACACCATTGATCGTTCCCAATACATTTTCAAGTTATGAGTGGAGAAGAGTGAGCGATAATGCCATCGTAAGCAGTTCCAATACTTATGTTGCTGCACCTGATAAATATAAAGTGAAAGTGACCGAGCAATATGGTTGCAGCAGTAATTTCTCAGATATCTATACGGTAATAAATGCCTCCGGAGCCAATGCTCCCGATAAAGCATCAAACGTTTCTGCCACAGCGGTAAGTAGTAATTCTATTCAGTTAGATTGGAATGATAATCCTTCACCGCTATATAATGAAACTGCTTTTGAAATTTACCGAAGTGTAACTTCAGGAACCGGTTACCAGCTTATTGCAATTATAGGTGCGGATGTTTTGTCGCATGTAGATGATAACCTGATGCCGAATACTCCCTATTATTATATTATTCGTGCCGTAAATGATAATGGTGCTGCGGCAAACAGTACAGAAGTTTCCGTAAAAACGAAAAGTGATAATATTAATCCTACAGCACCGGCAAACCTGCGTGTAATTGCTACCACTCCTACAACTGTTACACTAAAATGGGATGAATCAACAGATAATGTTGGTGTGGTTAAATACGATTTATATATTAACGGAAATAAATCATTCGCCACTTCTAATCTTGTTTATACAATTCCTTCTTTAACCTATCAGCAAATGAATGCTTTTGTGGTTAGAGCGAGAGATGCAAGTGGTAATCTTTCCCCTGCAAGCAACCAGGTTACCGCAGCAGCCCAATTAGGCGGACTTACTTACAAATATTATGAAGGAAACTGGAGCGTTCTTCCTGATTTTAATACTTTAACTCCAAGTAAAACCGGCGTTGTTCCCAATGTATCTATTACAGAAAGACTGAGAAGTGAACAATTCGGATTTTTATGGGAAGGATTTATTAAAATACCTGTATCCGGAAATTATACTTTTGAAACCAACTCAGATGATGGGAGTAAATTATATATAGCCAGGTACAACAATTCTACCACAGCCTTAGTGGATAATGATGGTTTACATGGTTCACAATATCGTAGCGGTACAATCAACCTGGCTGCAGGAATTTATCCGATTTCCATTACTTTTTTTGAACAATCAGGCGGTGCATCCATGAATGTATACTGGACCAGTTCTGCCGCAGGTTTTTCTACACGTCAATTAATTCCGAATAGTGCATTTAATGATAATGTTACCGTTAATACCGCATTATTGCCTGCCAGGCCAGCCAACCTTTCTGCAACGGCTGTTTCATATAACAGAATTAATTTAAGTTGGACAGATAACAGTAATAATGAAATAGGTTTTGAAGTCGTTCGTTCTACTTCTCAAAATGGATTGTATATACCTATAGGTACTACTGCAGCAAATACTACCACGTTTGCAGATACTGCTGATCTGGCTGCAGCCACAAAATATTATTATAACGTTAGAGCCATCAATAATTCAGGTGCTTCCGCATATGCAATGATCACAGATGCAGAGTGGACTTTTGATAATTCGTATACTGAAGCTACAGGTTCCAGCAGAACTTTAACTCCTTCAGGTTCTCCGGTTTTTGATGCAAATGATAAGAAAGAAGGAACACATGCTATTAATTTTAATAGTTCTTCCACCTATGCAGATATGACTTTCAGTACCGGAAATGCATTCCCAAGTAATGCGTATGGTACTCGTAGTATAGCTATGTGGATTAAACCTGCGGCTGCAACTATATCTGCTACTAATAAAATTATATTGGATCTTGGCGGATCAAGTGATGGTATGGCCATCCGTTTCAATAACGGTGCCCTGGAAGCAGGTATTTCAAGAGGATCTACAAGAAATACGGTGTCTTTGTCAAACGTGGCTTCCAATGCCAGCTGGTTGGCCAATGATTGGAATCATGTTGCAGTAGTATATAATGGCAGCACTTTAAAATTATTTATCAATGGCATAGAGAAAGGTTCTACTTCTTTATCTTCTACCGGAACAACCGTGTCAGGTACTTCAAGTTTATCCAGAATAGGTGCGTCCAATGGTACGAACGGATTTAATTCTTCTACATCAAATAACAATTATATTGGTTTGGTAGATGAAGTAATTATTGTTACAGATGTTTTAACGGCAGCTACTATCACCGCTATCATGAATCAAACGTTGGGCAGTGCTACAACATTTGCTCTACCGGCTGTTCCTGCTGTACCTGCCATGTCAAGTGCAACGGCTCTTTCAACAAACAGCGTTCAGGTAAAATGGAATGATAATTCGATAAATGAAACTGGTTTTGAAATCTACCGTTCTGTTGGAACACCGGCAACATTCCGTTTTGTTGCTTCAACTAATCCTGGTTCGGGTGGCCAAATGAGTTTTACCGACAATAACCTTTTTGCAAATACAAATTATTTTTACAAAGTTCGTGCAACGGGTACTGGTGGTAATTCAGCGTTCACGGCCGATTTGTCTACACGTACCTTTAATAACAAACCTGTAGTTACACCAGTTGGTAATTTTTCTATGAGACATAGTTCTCAAAAAACAATAAATATCTCCGCAACAGATATTGATGCGGAACCACTAACTATTACCAGTTTAAATATTCCTGCATTTGGTTCTTTTACCCCAACATCAAATGGAGCAACAATAGTATTTAATCCTTTATCAATTAATGAGGGAATATATACTATGTCTGTAATTGCTACAGATGGAAATGGCGGAGCTGATACTTCATCTTTTACTGTTACAGTAAACAGTAATTATGTTCCTGTTATTTCAGCAGTGTCTAATATCACTATAAATGAAGGATCGAATACCAACATACAATTGTCTGCAACCGATCAGGATGGAAATGCAACTTTAATATGGTCCATGGTCTCTGGTGCTCCTTTCGCATCATTCACCTCCACCACTGATGGAATCGGAACATTGAACCTGCAACCTAATTATGCACAATCCGGGGTGTACAATGCTCAGGCAAAAGTGATAGATGGAAATGGCGGAGTAGAAACCGTACAATTTATGATCACTGTAATAAATGCCGAACCATCTGCGGAAACAGTGTATATGAACATGCAATATCAAAGTGCTCCTGCGGCGGCTCCATGGAACAATATAAATACCACATCTGCCATTAATTTACTGAATTCAAACGGAGAAACTACTCCTATTTCCATTCTATTCCAGCATACAGCGTGGAATGCAGGGGATGCAGGTGCAGTTACCGGAAATAATTCCGGTGTTTATCCTGATGCGGTTATAAAAGATTATTTCTGGTTTGGAAATTATGGCGCTCCGGAAAGCGTGAATGTTCAAATAAGAGGATTAGTAGCCAACAATAAATACAATCTTACATTCCTGTCAAGCAGTTCCTGGTTTGGAGTTCCTGATAATGGAATTACGGTTTATACCATTGGCGGCGTATCCAAATCATTATACGCTCAGGGTAATAGCCAGAACACCGTATCATTCGGAAACGTTTTGGCAAGCGCAACAGGAACCATTACTATTGTATTAAGCAAAGGACCAGGTGCACCTTATGGAATGGTGAATTCGATCGTTTTACAAAAACCTTTCGATGATGGTTCAGCTCCGGTTAAACCTACCAATCTTCAGGGGCAGCCACAAACAAATGGCACCATCAGTTTATCATGGAATGATCTTGCCTATAACGAAGACCGTTATTTAGTGCATCGTTCCTCCTCTGCTACAGGTCCTTTTACCGTATTGAATGCGGGTGCTTCTAATTCAAATGAAACAACTTTTACCGATAATACGGTTTCAAGCAATAACAATTATTATTATAAAATAGAAGCCGTTAACAGCAATGGTTCATCAGGATTAACAGATTCTATCCTGGTAGTATTGGGTAATAAATCACCTTCATTACCAGTTATCAGTGATGTTACCGTTAAAGGGGGATTATCAACCTCCATAAGCTTTACAGCTTCTGATGATGTTGCTGATATTCTTAGTGTGAGCATCTCTAATTTACCTTCTTTTGCCGTTTACCAAAATACGGGAAATGGAAAAGGAACCATCAACTTCACACCCACTATAAATGATATTGGTGTATACAAAAATATAACTGTCAAAATCACCGATAACTTTGGTTTGTCCACTTCACGTTCATTCCGTGTATGGGTAACAGACAGCAGTTTACGTTCTGTATATGTAAACTTTGGAGTTCCTGGTGGAAAAGTTCAGGGTGCACCCTGGAACAATT
>JBKJSZ010000379.1:0-3565 GCA_046593675.1 Ferruginibacter sp. | reverse complement strand
AAATCAATTTTTACGAAAGCAAAAAGATAAAATTCTTGGTTGATTGGTGTCTTCATCAAACAATTCCATACATTTCTCCAGTGTTAATCCACAGTGTAAGGCGGGCTCCATGAAGTTGCTTAAGTGATGTGTATAGCATTCTACCAAATGAATATTTGAATTTATTTCAAACTTTGCCTGTGAACCAGTGTATTGTTTAAATGGATGTAATTCTCCTATATATAACCTTCCTCCAGGATGTAAATAAGTGAAAGCCTTTTGAATGATTTTATCAATGTGTTCAATATGTTCCAACACAAGGCTGAATGTAATAAGATCAAAATATGCTTCTGTAAATTTCCATTGTGTCAACATATCAAATTGAATGAATTGCACATGTTGTTGTTTAATTTTTTCTTTAGCTATTCGTAACATTTCTTCTGATAGATCTGCAGCAATAATTTTTTCCGCTTTTGTTGCAAGCCATTTTGTATTCTTCCCTGTTCCACATCCGATCTCTAAAACATTTTTAAATGAAAATTCTCCGAGATTTTTTTTAAGACAAATAGCTTCCAGGTCACGGGTTTTATTAACATCATTATCGTATTGCGAGGCCCAAAAATTATAGGATTCTTTTATTGACATTTTCCGAAAGTAAAACTTATTTCAGGCATAAAAAAACCGCCACCCATTCAGGCAGCGGTTCAAAATTATTTTTTTAAATTATTACCGTACTAATTTTAATTCTTTGATAAGGTTAGTGGCGCCACCTAATTTATCGATACACCAAAGTACATATCTCACATCCACACAAATTGTACGATTAAGATCTTTATCAAAGGCAATCTTATGGCTTAAGGCTTCATAATTGCCGTCAAATGCAAGCCCGATCAGGTTTCCGTTTCCATCAATTACAGGGCTGCCGCTATTGCCGCCCGTGATGTCGTTAGTAGTAATGAATCCAATCACTAAGTCGTTTCTTTTTTTATCAATGTACTGCCCGAAATCTTTTTTCTTAAGCATTTCCACTTGTTTTGCAGGAAGATCAAATTCATAATCTCCGGCAACATATTTTTCAAGAATACCTTTGGATGTTGTTACAAAATCATACGCCACGGCATCGCGTGGTTTGTAACTTTTTACATTACCATAAGACACACGCATACTGAAGTTTGCATCAGGATACATTTTATTTACCGCTGCAGGATTCATCTGCATAATCCCTTTCATATATGACCTGGCCAGCTCACTGTTTTTTGATTGGAATTCTGTAAATAACGGGGAGTATTTGTTATTATAATTTTTTACAAAGGTGGCGGCGAAATCAAAAGCAGGATCAGCCTGTAATACTGTTGCATCCGGCGTAGCTATGAATGCAGCCCATTTTGTATTATCTAAAATCATGGTACGATTGAATACATCTTCTGCCCATTTTTTATAGGTACTTTCGTCGTTAAGATCTCCATAAGCAGCTTGTAATTTTTCATAAAATCCAATAGGATGCTGGCTCTTGTCTACATCATTATAAAATTTCATAGCAACAGCCGCCAGAATTTTTACATCACTTGTACGATCATGAGCTTCTAAAAAAGTTTTACGCGAAGCATCTGCCGCATCTACCGCTT
This sequence comes from Ferruginibacter sp., assembly GCA_046593675.1. Lineage (GTDB taxonomy): Bacteria > Bacteroidota > Bacteroidia > Chitinophagales > Chitinophagaceae > Ferruginibacter. The sequence goes on along the minus strand of JBKJSZ010000379.1, from coordinate 1,961 downwards.
TTTTAAGATCAGCAGCAGCTACACCTGTTTTTACCAAGTTGGTTTCTAGTGCAATTAATGATGAAGCATAGGCAGCTAAAGGAGATCCTACAATTCCTTCACGGATATACTGACGTTGTTTTGCATAAGGCGTCCATGCTGCATAATTCTTATCATACTCTGTAAAAATGTTCTGAAATTCAGATTTACCTTGTGCCCATTTGGTAAAATTTGATTCATACATTTTCTTCTGATCGTATGTTTTGAATTTGATCAATTGTTTTGTTTCACCATCAAAAAATTTCCAATAGTTAGCAATGCTTGCATAATCAGAGGCCAGTTTTAATTTGATCGCAGGATCTTTGATCATTTGCTCATGCATATATTTCAAACGCATATCTCTCAATCCAACAAGAGAAGGATTTTCAATTTCATTTTTTAATTTAATACCGTTAGAAGTTTCATAACGATTGGTGCCGCCCGGATAACCGTAAATCATTGCGTAATCACCATCTTTAATTCCTTTTATGCTCACCGGTAGAAAATGTTTCGGTTTCAATGGAACATTGTCTTTACTGAATTCAGCTGGTTTACCATCTTTGGTTGCATACACCCGAAACACGGAGAAGTCACCCGTATGACGAGGCCATTCCCAGTTATCAGTATCACCACCAAATTTCCCAATACTTTCCGGCGGTGTGCCTACCAAACGGATATCACGATATGTTTTGTATACATACATGATATATTGGTTGTTATTGAACATGCTGTACACTCTTCCTGCAAGACCATTTTCTTTATCTGCCACCTTATCAATGATCGACTTATACACTTCCTGTATTTTTTTTGTGCGGTCTGCCCATGATAATCCAACAAGGCCGGCTTCTACCTCTTTTGTTACATCTACAATTCTGTCTAAAAACTGAACCGTTAATCCGCTTTTAATTTCCTGGTCTTTATTGAATGCATAAAATCCATCTCTCAGATAATTATTCTGCACACTGCTGGCCGCAGCAATGGCGCCATAACCGCAATGGTGATTCGTAAAAATCAAACCCTGATCACTTACTATTTCGCCTGTACATCCGCCACCAAAAATGATGATCGCATCTTTCAAAGAAGCTTTGTTAATAGAATACAATTGTTCTTTGGTGAGTTTCAAACCCTTCTTCACCATATCATTATACACCTGTTGCCCTAATAACATCGGCAACCACATGCCTTCATCAGCACGCGCTTTAAATAAACTTGCAATCAATACAAGTGAAAGGAGAACCTTCTTCATGTTGAGTTTTTTTGTATAGGCAAACGTAGGTAAAATATAGTTTAGTTGTGTACCGCAGGTGTAAAATGAGGGGAAACCACAAATGAAAAATGGAAAATGGAGATTTAAAATGCTTACGCCTGCTTTAAACAATCACTCAATCGCTTTCGAAGCTTTAGCATTTCCCTTTTGTCATTTATCATTTGCCATTTGCCATTTATCATCTGTTATCTGTCCGCACATTTAATGTTTTATATTTGCCTAACAAGTGAATTGAATGGGTATTATTGATATTAAACTTCCGGCATATATTTCAAAAGCACTCAATCTCCCTGTGGTTGATGCCAGGTCGCAGCAATTGAAAGTGTTGAAGAAATTATTGAAGAAAGCACGGTTTACCCAGTTTGGACAATTATTTAAATTTGATGAAATTCTTTTAAGCAGGCATACCGGAAAAAAATTCCAGCAATTTGTTCCAACTTACAATTACAGCAAAATTTATAATGAATGGTGGTACAAAACAAGGGAAGGAACGCCTGATGTTTGCTGGCCCGGATTTATTAAATATTTTGCTTTAAGCAGCGGTACAAGTGAAGCTGCCAGCAAATTTCTCCCTATAACAAAAGAACTTTTAAGAAGCAATACGGTAACCAGCATAAGACAATTATTCAGCCTTACACGTTATGAACATCTTCCAAAAAGTTCGATCGGAAAAGGC
>JBKJSZ010000121.1:0-3920 GCA_046593675.1 Ferruginibacter sp. | reverse complement strand
TGAAGAAAACATCTTCCGTATTTTCTCCCTTTTACACTTCTAATTTAGGACTTGATATTTATTTTGAAGGACAGGAAAAAGATAAGTACACCACATCGCTTGCAGGACTTACATTGATTCATTCCCTCTCTCAAAAATTGAAAATGAAATGGATGATCAGTGCTTTTAAAGATGAAGAAAAAGAAAATTATGATATAGCTGCGGCTTATCTTTTTGGTGATCGTGATTTTGATAATAACAGTGCTACATTCGGGCAAATCATTAATCCATTAGGCCAGGGATATTATCAGAACTATGCAAGAAACCTGTTAAACATACGGGTGTTGAATGCCTCTCACAAAGGTTCTTATGATGCAGTAAAACATTTTTTTCAATGGGGTAACAGCATAGAACAAGCAACAATACATGACCGTTTAAAAGAATGGGAATACCGCGATTCCGCAGGCTATTCTCTTCCTAATACACCCGGAAATCTCACCTTATTTTCATCCTTTAACAGCAATACAGATGTAACCGTACATAAATTTCAGGGATATGTTCAGGATAATATCAGGTTGTACAATGGCAAAAATGAATGCACGATACAAGGTGGCGTTCGCTACAATTACAACAGTTTGAATAAAGAGTTTTTAGTATCGCCGCGAATTCAGGCAAGTATTAAACCCGATTGGAAAAAAGATGTGCTCTTTAAAATCGCAGCAGGTGTATATCAGCAACCGCCATTCTACAGAGAATTAAGAGATAATAAGGGAAACATCAACAAAGGAATTTTAGCACAAAAAAGTATTCAACTGATTGCAGGTGTGGATTATAGTTTTAAAGGTCCCGGTGAACGTCCTTTTCGTTTTACAACAGAAGCGTATTTCAAAAAAATGAAAGATGTGGTTCCGTACGATATTGACAATGTAAAGATTCGTTACCTCGGGGCAAATTCAGCAAAAGCGTATGCAACAGGAATAGAATTTCGTTTATTTGGCGAATTGGTTGCTGATGCAGAAAGCTGGATCAGTTTATCTTTCATGCGAACAAAAGAAAATTTGAATAATGATTTTTATTATAATTATCTGAATGCTGCCGGTGAAATTATCAATGCACAATCCACTGATAAAAACATAAAAGACAGCACACAAATGAGTGTTGGTTATGTAAGGCGGCCGAGTGACCGATTCATTACTGCCGGATTATTTTTACAGGATTATTTATCTACCAATAAAAATTTTAAAGTGCATCTTAATATGTTGTATGGCAGCAATATGTCGTATAATATTCCCAACAGCACCCGATACAGAAATGCCTTGATTATTGATCCATACATAAGAGTGGATCTTGGGTTCAGTGTGCTTTTACTGAAAGAAAAATCTTTACGCAGAAGCCATGATCCTTTTAAAGCTTTAGATAATGCATGGCTAAGCCTTGAGGTATTTAATCTGATCGACAGAGAGAATACCATCTCTTATCAACTCGTAAAAGATTTCAGCGGTACGAGTTTCGCAATTCCGAACAGATTAACGCCTAGGCTTATTAATTTAAAATTTGTTGCCCGATTCAGCGATCATTAAGTTTTTGGCTCGATTATTTAATTAACTTTTCCACTACTGTTTCAACATTGTGAATAAGTAAATTCGTGTTGCATAACTTTCAAATGATTAAATTTGAAAGAGGTAGTATAACAATTTTCAATTCATTGCCGTCAGGCATCACTAAACAGAAAAGCATTGACAGAAACTATCATTAATCTCGAAACGGTAAATCCCATAGAATTTTTTGGTGTAAACAATGGTAAACTAGATATCTTAAAAAAGAAATTCCCTCTCTTAAAAATACTTAGCCGTGGAACTCAGATAAAATTGAGTGGAGCACCCGAACAAATTGAAGATGCAAAAGAAAAAATCGAATTACTCATACAATATCTTCAACGTAATGGGCACATGAGTGAAAACTATTTTGAACAAATCCTTGGTGGAGATGATGAAAAAGTAATTGATAATTTCGTAGATCGTAATCCAAATGATGTGTTGGTTTTCGGACCAAATGGAAAAACGGTAAGAGCCCGTACGGCCAATCAAAAAGCCATGGTTCAGGCTTGCGATAAAAATGATATTGTTTTTGCCATCGGTCCTGCAGGTACAGGTAAAACATATACCGCTGTGGCATTAGCCGTACGTGCACTAAAAAATAAACTGGTAAAGAAAATCATTCTTACAAGACCTGCGGTTGAAGCAGGAGAAAGTTTAGGCTTCTTACCTGGTGATCTTAAAGAAAAGATTGATCCGTATTTACGTCCTTTATATGATGCGCTGGACGATATGATTCCTGCAGATAAATTAGGTTATTATATGAGTACGAGAACCATTGAAATTGCTCCGCTTGCCTATATGAGAGGACGTACACTCGATAATGCTTTCATTATTTTGGATGAAGCACAGAATACAAATGATCTGCAGATCAAAATGTTTTTAACGAGAATCGGACCTAATGCAAAAGCCATTATCACCGGTGATCCCACTCAAATTGATCTGCCTAAAAATCAACAGAGTGGTTTATTTAAAGCCACCCGCATTTTAAAAAACATAGAAGGCATTTCTCAGATTGAATTAGATGAAGAAGATGTGGTAAGGCACCGTCTGGTTAAATCAATTATTAAAGCTTACAATAAAGATGATGAGAGATTCAAAGAGGAAAAAGATGGCGTGAAAAAAACTGATGAAAAGAAGCAATAGCCCATTTATATATATATTGAAAAAAGTCAGGTGGCCAATAGGTTACCTGCTTTTTTTTGCTTCCGCCTGTAGTAATCATAAAGAAATTTCTACGCTGGTGATGTCGCACGAAGATTCCTTGTCCTATAAAAAATTTATACAACGTGCCTTCACAGAGATCGCATCTATAAAAAAATATGTTCAGAACGGCGACCTCATTACAAGAACAGGTAATGATTTTACGAGTGAAAGCTTGCGGTCATTAAATCAAAAAAACAAAACGTATTCTCATTGTGGTATTGTAAGTATTGAGAATGATTCCATCTATATATATCATTCTGTTGGAGGAGAATTTAATCCCGATCAGAAATTATTAAGAGAAACATTTGAAATATTTTCTGAGCCGTATAACAATCGTGGAATTGGTATTTACAGATTTAAGATAGATGAAAATGATGTTCAACAGGTGATTGCTACTGCACAGCAATTTTTTAAAAGAGGTTTAATGTTCGACCTTGATTTTGATCTGAAAACCAATGAACGTATGTATTGTGCAGAGTTTGTTTCAAAAACTTATCAAAAAGCGTCAAATTCTAAACTTTTGTTTTCTACCAGCCATATAGCCAATTTCGAATTTATAGGGGTGGATGATATCTTTCTTCATCCAAGTTGTAGAAAAATTGCTTCAGTAGTTTATAAATAGGTTCTGATAATCCATCGAATCCTATATTTTTGCCACTAATCATTCAAAATAAACATTATGAAGAAAATTATTTTATCTCTTATGGTTTGCAGTACAGTTCTTTTCAGTTGCAAATCCGGAGGTGACGATCCTAAAGGAGTTTTAAAATCTTTTTTTGAAGCCTTGTCAAAAAAAGATGTGAACACAGCCAGAAAATTTGCAACAGAAGAAAGTAAATCCATGCTGGATATGATGGAAATGGGAATGAAAATGGACAAAGACTCCACAATGGAAAACGACAAATTCACTGTAGAAGGAATGGAATTCGGTGAACCAAAGATCGATGGCGACAAAGCAGTAGTTGCTGTAAAAGAAAAAAAATCTGGTGAGTCTACCAACTACACTTTGAAAAAAGAAAAAGGTTCATGGAAGGTGGCTTTTGATAAATCTTCTATGATGGCTACAGGCATGGAAAAAATGAACGAAAAAGGAATAAATGCATCGGATAGCATTGCTAAAGGCCTTGATGAAATTAAAAA
>JBKJSZ010000261.1:0-17775 GCA_046593675.1 Ferruginibacter sp. | reverse complement strand
GGATGTATGGATAATATAAGTACCGGAATTTTAGGATTGATTTGTTTGATTTGTTGTAAAGCTTCCAATCCACTTCTTCCAGGCATAGACAAATCACTGATAATAACATCCCATTCTCCCTGGATTACTTTTTTGATCATTTCTTCTGCATCCGCAACCTCCTCAATAGCAGCTCCAGAAAATCCTTCGTTAAGGATAAGCCTGAGTCCTTTTCGAACAACTGAATGATCATCGGCTATTAGAATTCTAAGCATTCGATTGTTATTATAGGGTTAGGTTTTGTACAGGTACCACAATTATTACTTTAGTGCCATTTCCCGGTTTGCTCGAAACCTCATAAGATCCATTCATCATTAAAGTTCGTTCTTTCATGCCTAATAAACCAAGAGTTTTTTTATTTACAATTTCAGCAGCATTATAACCAATTCCATTATCTGTAATGTTTAAAATCACCAGATTGTCTTTGAATAATAATTGCGTAATCACTTTTGTTGCCTGTGAATGACGTAATACATTGGTTAGGCTTTCCTGGAAGATCCTGAAAAAACCTGTTGCAATATCTGTTGGCAAATTAATATTGTTCACATTAGTACTGAAGGTACATTCTATTCCGGAACGCTTTTGAAATTCTTCACTCTGCCATTCTAAAGTGGCTACAATTCCAAGATCGTCTAAAATACTGGGCCGAAGTTGCGTAGCAATCCTTCTCACCGTTTTCACCGTGGTATTTATAAGTTGCAACGTTTCCGCCATCCTTAATTTTACTTCTTCGCTTTCACTTTTTAATTTTTTCCCGATCCACGCAATATCCATTTTCAGACCGGTCAGTTGCTGTCCTAATTCATCATGAATTTCTCTTGCCATGTGCGCTCTTTCTGTTTCTCTTATAGTTTGTAAATGCGTAGCCAACTCTCTTAATTCACCATAAGAATTTTTTAATTTTTCTTCTGCCTCAATTTTATCTGTTACATCGTTTGCCAAAACAAGTTTTGCATGTTTTCCCTGGTAAATAATATCATGGGTGATGAGGTTCATTTTTACGACCTTACCGTTTTTCTTTTTATGTTCCCATATACCCGTATTATGAATACCTGATTTATACGTACTGATGATATCAATTCCATCTATATGATCTAAATTAGGCCGGATATCTTTCAAATTCATGGATAGAAATTCCGTTTTTGAAAATCCATAAAATTCTATTGCCGCTTCGTTTACATCAAGAAAATGTTTTGATGGTAATGAAATCATCCACATAGGCAATGGATTTTGATCGAATAGCAAACGGTATTTATGTTCAGAGATCCTCAATTCTTCTTCCGCATTTTTCCTTTTAGTGATATCCCGTATAAATACACAAAAGAATGCTTCGTGGTGTTGTGAAATGGGAAGTACCGTAAGTTCTACCGGAAATTCCGATTCTTCCCTGTTAATAGCATTCAGTTCAATGACTTTATTGAGCGCATTATTCTTTTCATTATTCAGATAATTAATCATTGCTCTATCTTCGGCATTACGAAGACGTTTAGGAATGATAACATCCGCCAGTAGTTTGCCCATTACTTCATCAGATTTCCAACCAAATATATTTTCAGCTTGCGGATTCCAGAATGTTATGGCACCATCCAGGTCAATGGTAATGATCGCATCCAATGCGGCATTCATAATCAGCCTTCGTTTTTCTTCACTGTCGCGTAAAATTTCTTCACTTTTTTTACGTTCGGTTATATCTCTTACAATTCCCTGAAACCTTCCATCTTTTAATTGTTTGGCACTGATTTCAACCATGAATGTAGATCCATCTTTTCGAACCATATTTCTTTCAGAAATTATGATCTGGCCAGATGACAGTTCCTCAAATTTTAAGGGTGTTTGTGCAATATCATTTTTATCAATAAGATCACGGATATTTTTTTGTAATAATTCTTCACGTGTAAAACCGGTTAAAGTACAGGCATTGTTATTTACTACCACATAATCTCCGGCTTTATCACTTATAAAAATTCCATCAGATGCTTGTTCTATTAATGTTCTGAAATTTTCTTCACTTTTAATTAATTGCTGTTGCGAAAGTACTTTTTCCGAAATATCAATTCCAACTCCCATCAAACAATTTTCTCCTTCATAGTTGATCAGCATTCCAGTAAAATAATAAGGTATGCGAGTGCCGTTTTTGGTTTTCAATTCCGCTTCCACATTATCTTCACCACTGATAAACACGTTTTGAATTTTTTCTTTCAGCATCGTTTTTTGTTCGTCATTAAAAAGGTCTAATGGATGTAAGCCACTGATCTCTCTCGTAGTATAATCAGTTACTTTTTCAAAATTTTCATTCCATCGAATGAATTGTCCCGACTGATTAAACAGATAAAATACGCCAGGTAAACTATTAATGATTGAATCTGATAATTGTTTTTCAAGCAGTAAATGTTTCTGTGCCATTTTTTGTGCCGTAATATCCTGCATGGCACCTAGCAAACGAAACGCCCGTCCGTTTTCATTATACAAAATAGAGGCTCTATTATACAAAATCCTATAGGTTCCATCTACCATTTTAAACCGGAATTCTTCATTAAGCGACGTACGTTTATTTTTAAGTGCATCTTTATGATTGATAAGCATTGATGGTGAATCATCCGGATGAATTCTGGAAATAAAAGAATTATAATTAAGCTTTTCTTCGCTGCCCGATTGCATTATGTTTTGAAAGGGTTCATTTCCCCAGATTACATCATTTAAAATATCCCAATCCCAAACAGCATCATTGGTTGCTTCGGCTACAAGTAAAAAGCGTTCATTACTGATCTTTAAATCACTTTCCGACTGCTCCAGTTTAATTAATGATTTTTTTCTTTCGGTAGTGTCCAGCAACATTCCAATTATGGCTGATTTCCCTTTATAAAAAGTTTTGGTTCCAAATACCTCTACATGAACAATATCACCATTTTTTCTATACGCACTAAATCCATAATTGATGCTTTTTTCCCGACCGTCTAACCTTTTCTCTACATTATCCAATACAATCTGTTTATCTTCCTCAACAATCATATCGGTTATAGTAAAATTTTCAATGATCTCATTTTGAGTATAGCCAAAAATGTCAGCGAAGTAAGGATTAATGTATTCAAATCGATTGTCCTGTATAATATATACACCTACCATACTTGCTTCAACAAGGTTCCGAAATTTTTCTTCAGCCTCTTCCAGTTGCAATAATGTAAGTCGGCTTTCAGTAACATCCTGTACCAATGCCATTAATCCAATCACTTTTCCGTCATCATCTTTCATAACAGAATTATACCATTGACAATAAATAACGGTTCCGTCTTTACGTATATTTCTATTTTGAAAAACATTCGCATCTATATCAACATCAGAAATATTTTTTAATTGCTCGCTGATTAATTCAATATCATCAGCATGCATGAGATTTATACCGTTTAATTTATTTAAACGAACCTCTTCTAATGTCCATCCGAATATCTCTTCCGCCTTAGTGGTCCATTGAAGTATATTCAATTCATTGTCCATTTCCACTACAGCCATTGGCGTATGGTTAATATGATAATTTATTTTTTCATGGGCTCGTTGAAGATCCAGTTCTGCTTTTTTACGATCGGTTATATCGTGATAATAAATAGACAATCCATCTTCAGAAGGATATATAATATCTTCAAACCATCTGTCACTTCTCTTTGAAAACAACTGCACTTTCCTTGCCTCCTTTGTTTTCATGGCTTCATGCAATATTTTGTAAAACGGGGTATCTACTTCTGACGGATTCATCTCCCAGATATTTTTCCCTACAAGTTGGGAAACTTCTTTTCCATGCAGTTCGGCTGCTTTTGCATTTAAATAGGTATAACACCAGTTTTTATCCACAGCTATGAAAGCATCTGTGATCCTTTCAAAAATATTATTGAGTTCTCCAACTTTTTGTTTTACCTCCTGTTCCAGATTGGCAGTGATATCCCGGAGTTTTGCTTCCACTGCTTTCTTATTTGTGATATCCGTAAAAATTGCGACAGTGCCAGAGGGTTGATTGGCTTCATCAATAACTGCGGAGATAGATGCTTGAATATATATGTTGTTGCCGGATTTTGTGCTGTGGATCATTTCTCCTTTCCAGGATCCTTTGGTTGCAATGCTTTCTGTTATATCTTTTCTTTTATAATTGATGTATTGAACAGAGAGAAATTCATCCATTTTTTTTCCCAATGCTTCAGCTTCAACCCAGCCATACAATTCCTGCGCAAATCTATTCCAACTGGTAATTTTATTGAAAGAATCAAAAGCAATGACCGGATCTGTAATACTATTTATTAATGATGAATTGTACCTGAGTATTTTATCCTGATGTATTCTTTTTCTAAGATCCCGCCGGATGGTAATGAAATTTGAGGCTATAATAACAAAGAATGCCACAGCCAGTAATCCAAATTGCCATTTAGTTCTACTAGCCATAATATTACTCTGAATATTTGCTTCACGTAATAATTTACGGTCAACATTTTCCATATTTGCAATGTGCAAACGAATACGCTCCATTAAATTCTCTCCTATATTTTTTTTAATATAAGTCGCAGCAGAATCCAGGCTATATTTTTTGGCAATATCAATTGCATAGTCAAGGTTTTCGATCTTTGCATTCAGGAGTTGAAATAAAGTTTTACGAAGGCCGGCTCTTAAAGAATCTGATAACGTAAGTGAGTTGATTTGCTTTATATCTTTTTTTATATTGGATTTTCCGTTCTCATATTTCGAAATAAAATCGGCATAACCGGAAATTGTATAACCGCGTTGAGCAGTTTCCATTTTCTGTATATCAGAGAGTGTGTTTTCTAAGAAATATAGATTTTTTAAAGTATTATAAGCATTATTATTTTCTTTGATTTGCCTGTTCATGTTCCAGAATGTAAGCAAAACAAAAAATCCTATACATAATGCAGCAGTAATAAAAACAAGAACTATTTTCTTATAGGAGTTTGAGTGTAGCATCCTAAATTTTATCGTATTACAAAGTACGAAAGATTTTAGAGTAAATCATTACTTATCTCATAGGGAGACAGAATAATTCCTTACCAAAAATATAAGAAAGCAGGCATAAAATTCTACAACACAATAATTATAACTGGAGGCTCACTTAGTAAATGAAGGTAAAGTCAATGTACAATGCCGGAAATTTTTAAAATTTATGTTATAAAGAATAAATACTTTTAAAAAATAACATTACGCTTACTGTGCTTTTTTTGGAGGTAAAGCAAAAGCAGTCGCCACATGATCAAAATGATTTTTATGGGCACCATCACAAAAAGGTTTGTTTTGCGACAATCCGCAACGGCAGATGGCTACAACATCCCGGCCACCGAGGTCATATACATTTCCTTCTCTATCTACGATCTCAAAATCCCCTTCTACTTTTACTGATCCGTTGCTGTTGATGGTTAGTTTGGTTGTTGCCATAATTTTATTTCAAATCTAAGATTAATTAAAACATTTTATTTCGTTCATCGATCTGTATTAAAAAGGGTAATAGCTGTGGCTTTCCTGGTTATTTTCGAAGATATTTAAATCAACACCTGCAACGGATTTAATCCCTGTTTATTTTCAAATTTTAAAAACTTAAAATTTGTATGTGGCCTCGCCAGGAATCGAACCTGGATCTGGAGCTTCGGAAACTCTTATACTATCCATTGTACTACGAGGCCAATTTTATTATTATAATAGATGACAATTGAATTATAAATTAAGATTCAAAAAAAATCTTTTTATAATTATTCATCACTTGTGAAATGCTTACTTTCCAAAATCCTGAATATTGGTTCCGAATATTTTTACAGCAATGGCTAACAGAATAACTCCAAAGAACTTTCTTACTACCAGTAATCCTGCAGGCCCTAATGCTTTTTCAATCCATTTGAGGCTGCGAAGGACGGCAAAAATAACAATACAGTTGATTAAAATACCAATCAAAATATTTACATCATCAAAATTCGCTTTCAAGGAAATGATGGTAGTTAATGTACCTGAGCCGGCGATTAGCGGAAATGCAATCGGAACAACACTTCCGCTTCTCACATTGGCATCGCTTTTAAAAAATTCCACTCCCAACACCATTTCTAATGCAATGATAAAAATCACAATACTTCCTGCTACAGCAAATGACTTTACATCAAGCCCCATAAAACTCAGAAAATCCTGTCCCACAAATAAAAATCCAACCATCAAAATTGCCGCGGCAAATGTAGCCTGGGCAGATTTGATCTCACCTCCCATTTTTGTTTTGAGAGAAATAAGTACTGGAGCAGAACCTAACATATCTATCACCGCAAATAAAGTAAAAGTGATCGTAAGTATCTGACGTAACGAAATGGTTCCAAAATCTCCCATATTACAAATATACGTTTCAACATATTGATGAACAGACCAGAAAACTACATTTAATAAAAACGCCCTGCCGGCTGACAGAGCGTTTTAAGAAAATTATTTAGCCAATTACAGACTGAATGCCAATCCTCCATGAACACTGAATCTCCTCGTATTAAAGCCAGGCTGGTCTGCATATTTTTCGTCTGTGATATTCTGAATATCGGCAAACAAACGGATTTGCTTTTTCAGTTTATAAGAACCGTATGCATTAAATACGGTATATCCTTTTACTTTTAACGCATCGGCCAAATATCGTGGCTCATAAAAAGCAGAGACACTGCGTGCGCTTACACTTAATATTAATTTCTCTGTGGGCTGGTAAGCCACACGAATATTGAAAATATGTTTAGGCCTTCTGTATAAATTATAAAAAATAGAATCTTTACCGGCATTATTTAAGGTTTCCAGATGCCCATACGTATATGTGTAATTAAAAGATGTAACCAACGATTTCACGGGCTTTACAGTCAACTCAAATTCAGCACCGTGATCCTTCTGTTTATCGTAATTAATATAATAACTCACATAAGTTGTGTAATCGGTATAAAAGGCAAATACATCTTTAATGTCTCTTTTGAAAGCAACCAGTCTTGCATTAATTTTTTCTGACTGGTATTGAATACCTGCTTCATAGTTAACTGATCTCTCCGGTTTTAAATTTTTATTTCCATATTCACTGAATAACTGATATAAAGAAGGAACCCGGTAAGCAGATGAAACATTTGCAAATATTTTATAGCGTTTGATTGAATAAGCAGGATTTACAGAAAAGGTATGCATATTTCCATACACAGAATGATGATTGAATCTTCCTCCTATTCCTAAAGAAAAATGTTTCTGATCATTATATAAAACAGATCCATAAACACTGTATTGGTCTGTAGATGCTGTATCCCGGTTCAGAGGGAGGCTTATAAAATTACCAAAATCCTTTATCGCATAGGCATAGGTTTGTGATGTATTATTTTTTCTGTAATCAACACCAGAAACGAAATTAATTCTAGAAGATAATTTGAAATTACCGAACAATTCTGCATAATGCGAATGCCCATAATATTTTCCGTCCTGAAAAATAAAACTGAACGGATCTGAACTTGCATACGGAACTCCTGCAACATCTACTGAATCATCTTTATAAGACCGGTCATACTGGTTATAATTATATATCAGCATGAGATAAGATTTTTTCAAATTATATTTTGACTGAAATCCGGCTATAAAATTTTTAGTTGTATAATTATAATCTTTATCATCGCGGTAAGCTCCTGCATCAATATCTGCTTCATTAAAATTATATTTTCCAAAAGCCCTTAGCTCCAGATTTTTGATCTTGGTATATCCGATTCCGAACTGTACCACCTGTTGTTTAAACTGATCTTTTTCATATCCCGCCTTTCCTGTGGTATCTGTAGCAGAAGAAAATCCTTTTGATGATAATAAAGAATAAGCTGCATTGTATTGCCAGCCATTTTTTTCTCCTCTTACGCCAATACTACCACGTACCGTTCCAAAACTCCCTGCAGAAATCTGGCCATCAGCATGCAACCCTTTTTCCGTTTTCCTGGAAATAAAATTGAATACTCCCGCTACAGCATCACTGCCATATAATGTACTTTGAGCACCTTTGAGAATCTCTATTCTCTCTATCTGATCGAGTGCAAAAGTATTGAGATCAAATTCACTGGTAACACCGGATGCATCATTTAAAGGAACACCATCCAACATAATCAATGTATTAGCAGAAGATCCACCTCTAACATATACTGTTTGATTGGTGCCATAATTATTATTGGCTCCACCTATGATAATCCCAACCTGTTCATTTAGTAATTCGCCAACAGATCTTCCACGGTTTTGTTCCAACATGGCTCTTGAAATAACAGTAATTACTTTGCCTGTTTCATTTTGTTTCTGCTCAATTTTGTTTGCTGTAACCACAACTGTTTCCAGGTTTTTAGTGGTGTCGGATTGTGCATGTGCCGTACTGCTGATGATGACAGCAGCCGCAAGAAAAATTTTTTTCATCTGAAAAATAATTTACAAGTGACTGCTTTCAGGAAATGATGGGGAAGATAAATGCCATTAGCTTTTATAATCCACGCTTTTCACCCGAAAGCTTTGAATAAGGTTGATGAATCAGGCAGGTCTTCTGGCTCGGTTACTGCTGATGCCTTCCCGTTTACAACAGTGGCGTGATGATCAGCATACTTATTACCTTACAGCTACGGGGATAGCGCCGGAATCTCACCGGACTTCCCTTTTAATCTTTCACCGTTACCGGCTTCAGAACCTAAATCGCTGCAAAAGTATCAGTATTAATATCAAACCACCAAATAGATTTTTTTTCAAAATGAACTGATTAATAAAATATCCGTATGCCATCAGTGGTATTTGATAACCGCTTGTACTAACTATCCTACATTTGTAAACCTAAACTTTACTTTTGTAAAATGAAATATCGCAGGCTGCTTTTTGTATGTATTATTCTCAGTTTTTTATCCGCTTATACAAATGCTCAGCAAATCTGGAATCTGAAAACGATAGTAGATTATGCCATGGCAAATAATATTAATGTAAAATTGAGTGAAGTTCAAAACAAAATCTCGGCAGTAAATTATAATCAAAATACATTATCTCAGTTTCCAACTCTTTCCCTAGCAGGATCATCGAGCCTTAATTCTGGAAGTAACCAGAACCCAGCAACCTTCACACGTATCACTCAATCGTATGTAGGCATAAACCTGCAATTACAAAGCAGTGCAGACATTTTCAATTTTTTCAGTAAGCAAAATGCCCTCATGGCATCAAAATGGGAATTAGATGCGGCAAAGGCTAACGTTGATAAATTAAAAAATGATATTGCCCTAACCGTAGCAAATGGATATTTACAGGTATTACTTGCCAAAGAGCAATTGAAAATAATGGATGTGCAGGTGTTGCAAACTACCAATCAGTTATTTGTAGTACGTAAACAGGTTTCTGCAGGTACCTTACCTGAATTGAATGCGGTTCAGCTCGAGGCTCAATTGGCCAATGACAGTATTAATTACATTTCTGCAAAAGGAAATTATGAACAATCCATATTACAACTAAAATCATTTATGAATGTAGATGCCGCAGCACCTTTTGAATTGGAAACGCCGCCTGTCGAATTAATTCCTGTTGAACCCATAGCAGATCTTCAGCCTGATGTGGTGTACCAATTGGCCAAAAAGAATCAACCTTTGCAAAGAGTAAATGATTTTCGTTTGCGTGCTTCACAAAAAAATGTATTGTCTGCTAAAGCATCTATGTTACCCACACTTTCTGCTTTTGGCAGTTTGGGAACCATATATAATGACCAGGTTTTAAAAATAGATAGCAGAACTCCTGCTTCTACTCCAATAGGTTCTGTATCGGTCAGCGGCACTGATTATATAGTGTATCAGCCTTCCTATAATTTTTCATACAGCAAAACACCTATTGCCACACAGTTCTCTGATAATTTCCGCCAGTCAATCGGTTTGTCTTTGAATATTCCTCTTGCCAACGGAGGTGCATTAAAATCAAATTATTTACGGAGCAAATTAAATGTGGAAACTGCACAACTCCAATTAACAGCGGACGATCAGAAATTAAAACAGGATATTTTTCAGGCTTATAATTCCGCATTGGTTGCCTTGGAAAAATTTAATGCCAGCAGAAAAAATGTAATGGCAAATGAATTAAGTTATAATTATGCCGGAAAAAGATATACGGTTGGAATGCTGAGTAATTATGATCTTATAACTACACAAAATAATTTGTTGACAGCACGACTTCAATTTACGATAAATCAGTTTGATTATGTTTTTAAAATGAAGGTGTTGGAATTTTATAAAGGACTTGGATTAAAATTGTAAATAGAAAATAGAAATGAAAAAAAGCACCTGGGTTATTATTGGAGTAACGGTTCTGTTGATTTTACTTATTGTTTTATCAAAAACCGGTGCATTTGGAAAAACCGAAGGAATTAAAGTAACAACAGAAACAGTTACAAAGAGAACGGTTGTTGAAATTGTAAACGCAAGTGGAAAAGTATATCCTGAAATTGAAGTAAAAGTAAGTCCGGACATCAGCGGCGAAATTACTCAACTTACCGTTGCAGAAGGTGATACTGTTAAACGTGGACAATTACTAGCCCGCATTTATGCAGATATTTATAGCCTGCAACGAGATCAGGCAGCAAGTGGCGTTCAGGGAAGTATGGCGCAGGTTACATCTTCAGAAGCTCAGGTAGCCAACGTTAAAGCATCACTGGAAGCATCAAAAGCAAATCTTGAACAGGCACGTCGCCAATATGAAATGCAACGCCAGTTATTCAATGATAAAGTGATCAGCCAGAATGAATTTAATGTGGCGGAAGCTGCATATAAAACTGCACAGGCAAATTATAATGCTTCCGCTGAAAACATCCGTAGCACACAGGCTAGTGTTCAAAGTGCAAAAGCCAATGTTCAGAATGCGCAATCGAATTTACAAAAAGCAAATAAAGATCTTGGAAGAACTGCTGTGATTGCGCCAATGGATGGCGTTGTAAGTTTGATGAATGTAAAAATGGGTGAACGTGTAGTGGGAAGCAATATGATGGCAGGAACGGAAATGATGCGGATTGCGGATATGTCAAAAATTGAAGTACGGGTGGATGTGGGAGAAAATGACGTTCCTAAAGTGAAAATCGGAGATTATGCTTCCATTACAATAGATGCGTATAATGAAAGAAAATTTAAAGGTGTGGTTACGCAGATAGCAAGTTCTAATACAACTGCAGCTTCCGTTGCAGCTTCTGCTTCAACTGATGTAACGCAATACAAAGTATATATCCGTTTGTTACCGGAAAGTTATATGGACCTGATTGGAAAAGGCTCTTTTCCTTTTAGGCCGGGAATGAATGCCAGTGCTGATATACAAACGGAAACGCACGAAAATGTACTCACTGTTCCTATTAATGCGGTTACTACTCGAGACAGAAGTGACAGCACGGAAGACAGTAAATCTGTTACTGCTGATAATACGAAAACTAAAAATTATGATAGCCTTGAAGTGGTAGTATTTATAATAGATAAAGAAAGAAAAGCCCGTAAACAGCTTGTGAAAACTTCTATACAGGATATCAATTATATTGAAATTACTTCAGGACTGAAAGAAGGTGATGAAGTAGTTACCGGACCATACGATGTGGTTAGTAAAACATTGAAAGTTGGTAAAGAAGTGAAGAAAGTTGATAAGAAAGAATTATTTGAAAAAAAATAAATTAGTTAACAATTTTTTTGAAAGGCTGCAAGGTAACTTGCAGCCTTTATGATTATGGCAATACGGAATCAGCTTATTATACTTTTCTTATTAATTTCCATTGTAACCAATTCCCAAAGTATAAGGCTGACTATACAGACCAATACGCCATCTACCATAGTTTTGTATTCCAATACAGACAGCCTGATAAAGCTGACACAAACACAAGTCGATTTTCAAATAATTAAAGGAATTTACCGTTTTAAAGGCACGTCCGCAGGATATGAAAATTATTTTTCAAAAAAAATGGAAGTTTCAAATGATACAACCATAATTATATTTCTGATTCCCAAAAAACAAAATCTTGAAAATGTTGTGGTCATATCAAAAAAACTTTAATTACACAGGACGATGATAAAACCGTTGTGGATGCTGAACCTTTAACGCAATCGAGTACAAATGCATTTGAAGTTTTAGAAAAAACACCAGGTGCTATTGTTGATCAGGATGGAAATGTATATCTCAACAGTGCAACGCCTGCCCTGATACAGATAAATGGGAAAGAAGTACGATTAAGTGCTGCGGATGTAGCTTCACTTTTAAAAAGCTTACCAGCCAACAGCGTACAGAAAATTGAAATTTTAAGAACACCTTCTGCTAAATATGATGCAGCCAGCAGTGGTGGAATTGTAAACATTGTTTTGAAAAAAGGCATTCGGTTAGGAACGAATGGGTCAGTGAACACAGGTTATTTTCAGGGAAGATATCACACCGCCACAACCGGTTTTAATTTAAATAAAAGCAACAACAATGTTCAGTCTTATTTATCTTATCAATACACCAATAAAAATAATTTTGAGCAACTCAATAGCAATCGTTTTATAAACAGGGATACGTCAGTGGTCAGTCAGCAATCCTTTACAACTTATCCTGCTACCAATAATTATTTGAGCGCAGGGTTTAATAAAGAATTTTCTAAAAATTTTTCCATCGGATATGATTTGCGTATTTCTGCAAATGCAAATAAAAGCAATGCAGATAATGATGTGTTGTTACTGAAGCAGGAAAATATTATACTAAATGGAGGAAGTAGTTCCGATATAGTAAATAAAGGAAACACCTTGTTCATCCGGAATTCGTTATCGTCCAAATATAAAATAGATACTACAGGAAGTGAATGGACATCCAGTCTGGATTATAATTATAACAACAACTCCAATAAACAGTTTTATACAATTAATTATACGGATACTACACGTGTACGTATTGCCGGAGTTGGCAGTATCAGCAACAGGAAAAATATTTTCACCTTGCAATCTGACCTTGTTTACAAACTACATTCATCTTATACTATGGAGACAGGTGTAAAATTCATTAATTCCTCGTCGTCCAATCATGCAGATTACACTTTACAGAAAGGCGCTTCTTCACCCGTAAGAGATAGTTTTCAAACCAATAAATTCACTTACACAGAAGGCATTTATTCGGCTTATGTTCAGGTTTCCAAAACATTTTTAGGTGTAACTATAAAACCCGGTGTGCGGTTAGAACATACCGATATAAAAGGCCACCAGATCTTTCCAGAGGATTCCCGATTGTCCATCAAAAGAACTGATGCTTTTCCTTATGTATATGTGCGTAGTACCATTGCAATGTTATTTGGTTTTAAACTTACCGGAAATTTAATTTACAGACGAAGCATTGCCCGCCCTTATTATGAAGCGCTGAATCCCTATCCTAAATTTATCGATCAGTATTTATTTGATATTGGAAATCCTAATTTAAAACCGCAGTTTACCAACAACTATGAATTTAATATAATGGCTGATCAGTTTCCTGTTTTTTCAATAGGATTGAATGACACTAAAAATATTTTTACAAATGTTACTTATCAGGATCAGGTAACAAAAATTGCATACCGTACATTTGATAACCTCGGACAAAATAAAGAATTGTATTTGCGGATGATTGCGGGAATTCCTCCGGGGAAAAAATATTTTTTCTATGCAGGTGCACAACACAATTACAATAGTTATAAAGGATTTTACCAGAACGTTCCTTTTAACTATTCGAGGGGAAGCTGGACCTTTTTCATGTACCACAATATTAAAACATCACCTACATTCAACATTACAATTAATGGTTTTATGCGTATACGCGGCTTTCAGAATTTTTACGAACTGAAATCTTTTGGTGCTTTACATACAAGTTTTAATAAAAGTATCATGAAGAAAAAAGCCAATGTAATTCTTTCATTTAATGATATTTTTAAAACGAATGTGGTAGATTTTTCCATAAACCAGGCAGGTATTAATGCAAACGGAAGACGTTTTAATGATACAAGAAGAATGGGATTAACCTTCCGTTATAATTTTGGTATCAAACCAAAAGAAGAAAAAAAGAATTCATTTGATGCGCCAGCAGAATAAATTAAGTAAAAATCATTTCCGCACGTTCTACACTTTGTGGTTTACCAACATCTACAAAATCATCGCCGGAATGATCATATCCCATGATCATATTTCCATCTGCAAGATCAAGGTATGTTTCTGTGAGGGAAAATTTCCCTTTCTGTTTTATGAAAGCAAAAACTTCCGGCTGAAATATTGCTACGCAACTGTAAGCCATCGCGTGCAACGGGTGCATTTGAATTGATATTTTTTCCTGCTTCGTTACATCATTTCTCCATCCGCACAAACGATCATTAACATTGAATAATAAATTTCTACTGGTTGAACGATTGGTAACGGCAAGCGAAATCAAAGTATCTGAACGCTTATGAAAATCTTCAAATCGAAAAATATCAAGATTAGTAAGAATATCTGCATTGATGGTGAGAAATGGCGCATCTTTTAAAAAAAAATTTGCTTTTAATAACCCACCACCGGTATCTAATAATTGATCTGACTCATCACTGATGGAAACGTTACTTCCCCATCCATGATTTTCATTAATGGCATTCTTCACCTGCTCTGCAAAATGATGCACATTCACAATAACCTCTTTGATATCAAATTGCTGGAGGTATTCGATATTTCTTTGCAGGAGAGATTTTCCATTAACCATAGCTAACGCTTTTGGATGGCTATCTGTCCAGGGTTTAAATCGCGTTCCTAAACCGGCTGCAAAAATCATTGCCTTCATACAAATAATTTATTCGTAAATATTTTGTTCCAGGTGCGATAACTTCAGTTTTACATTATATTTATTTTTCAAATGCCGGGCGAGAGCATCTGCGGCATACACACTTCTATGCCTTCCACCGGTACAACCAAAATTAACAGTCAGCTTTTCAAATCCTCTTGCTATATAATCTTCTACGGCAATATCTACCGTTGCAAAAACACCTGATAAAAAACAATCCATTTTAGTTTCCTGTTCTAAGAAATCTATTACTTCTTTATCGCGACCGTTTTGTGTTTTGTATTGTTCAATTCTTCCTGGATTTAAAATACCTCTGCAATCAAATACAAAACCACCGCCATGTGCAGAGTTATCTTCGGGATAACCGCGTTGCAAAAATGAAAAGCTGCAGATATGCACAACCAAAGCTGTACTCTCATCTGCCTTTTGGATGTGAAAACGTGCTGCGATGTCTTCACCAGCAACAATCTCCAATAAACGGTTGAATTCAGGAAGGAGAAGATTGATTGAGTTCATATTAATGAATGTCTGTAAATTTTTTAATGCTAAAGGAATACTGGATAAAAAATGTGCTTTTCTTTCGAACAATCCACGAAATCCATATGCACCTAATACCTGTAATAATCTTATCAAGACAAAACCTTTGTATTGATTTCTAAAAGAGATCCTTTCGGTTTTATACTCTAAAATCTCATCGAGGCAATCCATATAATATTCAAACAATTCATCCTTCCACTTTTCACTGAGATCTGCTTTTGCCTGCCATAATAATGAAGCCACATCATATTGCAGGGCGCCTTTCATTCCTCCCTGATAATCAATAAAAAAAACTTCCTTATCCTGTACCATTATGTTTCGTCCCTGAAAATCACGAAACATAAAATATTTCTGACCGTTGGTGGATAAATAATTACTGAGCATTTCAAAATCCTCTATCAGCGCTTCTTTATCGTATGGAACTTTCAACGTATCCAGAAAATAATATTTAAAGTAGAGAAGATCATTTAATATAGCAGATTTGCCGAATTCTTTACTCGTAATACATTTAGTATAATCAAGCAACGCATCTGCCTTTACCTGTAAGAACGCCAATACTTTCAAACTTTTTTTATATAAAGAGAAAACAGCGTCTGTTGTTCCCTCATTCTCCAGAACATTCAGTAAAGATTCATTACCAAAATCTTCCTGTAAATAAATGGTCCGTTCAGCATTGATCGCATAAATGTGAGGAACCGGCACACCTGTTTTTAAAAATATTTCTGTAAAATATAAAAAGGTTTCATTCTCTTTTACATTTGTATTACATGTAGCCAGGCAGGAAGTACACATTGTGCCGGATGTATGTATTCTGAAATACATTCTGTCGCTGCCACTCTGCGGAAGCTGATCAATGGAAACAATATTTCCTGTAATATTTTTTTGGAATAATTCTGTTATCGCTGTCCGGATATCTGTCATGAAATTCTATGAGCAGCAAAAATAAGATTATATATATGATGATGGATTTACAAAATTAATTTGTACATAAAAATTAAAACAATTTGCCCTGCATTCCCGGCCTTCTGAAATTTGATGTATCCAGTTCCCATCTTTCTGCGTTCAGATTATATAAAGCGCCATATTTTTTATATTGCTGTGCAATGATGTCGGCATAACCACCTTCACCACGCATACGAACTCCCCAGCGGCTGTCGTTCACTTTTCCATTATGGCTATGCTCAATCATATGCCATACTTTGTTGGCACGATCCGGAAAATTTTTATACAACCAATCGTGAAACATAATTTTTACAGATCCATTTAATCGTATAAAAGTATAAGCAGAAAATGTAGCGCCATTATCTGCGGCCGCTTTCATGATGCGCTGCATTTCATGATCATTCAAACCCGGAATCATCGGGCCAAGCATTACGCCCATTCTTACACCCGCATCACTCATGTGTTTAATTAATTTCAACCTTTGCTGTGCCGTGGTTGTGCGTGGTTCCATCACTAGCCGAAGGTCTTCATTGAATGAAGTGATGGACACCAATACTGAAATTAATTTTTTAGAAGCCATCTCTTTGAAAAGATCTATGTCACGAAGCATTCCTGCATTTTTAGTAATCATACCAACCGGCTGATTAAATTCATTGCATACTTCGAGTAATTGACGGCTTAGATGGTATTTTTGTTCGGCCGGTTGATAGCAATCGGTATTGCCGCTTAAACTTATCGGATGACATTCCCATTTTGGATCGCTTAAAAATTTACGTAACAGTTTTGCAGCATTTTTTTTCACGATGATCTTTCTTTCAAAATCCAATCCTGCACTGTAACCCCAGTATTCATGCACATTCCGTGCATAGCAATAGATACATCCATGTTCACAACCTGCATACGGATTCATGCTGTAGAACATGCCAACGTCCGGACTTTCCACTTTATTAACAATAGTTTTTGCCTCCGATTCAATGTATTGTGTAGCACTGTTTGATTCTGTCCATTCATCAATTCCTTCTACATGTTCTTTTGTGCGGATGTCTTTTATAAAACGATTCGGTGTATTTATTTGTGCACCACGTCCCTGTAAATAATTGGTATCATTTGCAGACGAAGTAACTTTATATTGATCCTGTGGAAGTTTTTTTTTCATTTTGTTTACATAAAAAGATTTCCCTGCCTGGATGATACAAGATTCATCAGTTTAAATTGTTGCAGGGGGAAAAATGAATGGCTGCCTTTTTTTCGTTTCATCACCCATAAATGTTCCGCAATAAATGCAGCATTAAAATGCTGATGTTTCATATACATCCAGCCTTTTTCAAACTGCCAGGGAAGGAGTTTAGTGGCAACCGGAATCTGTGGCTCTAATAAAAAATGTGGTGTATGATCCTCATCACGTTTTAATAATTGTTGTGCATCGGTTCTGATCGATCTGATAAAATTCTGAATGGGAATTTTGGTTGCAAT